>NZ_JBEXKG010000078.1:0-36053 GCF_040609555.1 Streptomyces sp. NPDC004658 | reverse complement strand
TCCGGCGCGAATGGCTCTGGCACCGCGTCTGGGAACTCGACCGCATCCACGAACTGCCGCTGCCCGTGCTCGGCCAGCCGCCGCCCAAGCCCACCCCACGGCCCTCCGTGACCCCGGTGAGCTACCCGGCGTACCACCCCCACGCCATCAGCCGCCCCACGCGCGGTCACACCTCGCCCGTCACCTACGTGCTGCTCATCACCGTCCCCGCGATCGTCGCCGTGGCGGCGCTGCGCCCGCGCTGACGGGCCGGCACCCTCACTCCCTGGAGGCATCAGTTGTCGGATTGGCTTGTTCTCGTCCTCGCGATGCTGGGGGCCTGTGCCGTGGTGGTCGTCATCACGCTGCTACGGCACCGGACTGCCGCCGAGGACGAGGATCCCAGCGAGACCCCGGACGTCATCGAGTACATGACCATGTGGATCGGCGTCATCTACGCCATCGTCCTGGGCCTGGCCATCGCGGGTGTGTGGGAGGCGCGCAACAGCGCCCAGGACCACGTGCAGACCGAGGCCCAGGCGCTGCACGAGATCTCGGAGCGGGTCCGGGTCTACCCGCCGGACGTCCGGGACGGGATCCGCGCGGACATCGACGCCTACGTCGGGTACGTCGTCCACACCGAGTGGCGGGCGATGGCGGACGACGAACGGGTCACGGAACGCGGCACCGAACTGCTGCACAACGTCCGCGAAGCCGTCACCGACTACCAGCCGAAGAACGACTTCGAGGCGCAGGCCTACCAGCCGCTGCTGGACCAGATGGCCACCGCCGACCAGGCGCGCAACGCGCGCGCCGACTCCACCGGGGCCACCATGCCTTCGGTCGTGTGGTGGGGGCTGTTCACCGGCGCGCTGATCACCATCGGCATGGTGTTCGCGCTCCAGATCCGGCGCACCGGGCGCGAACTGGTCCTGGCCGGGCTGTTCTCGGCCACCATCGCCTTCATGCTGTTCCTCATCTGGGACTTCGACGCGCCGTACAGCCGCGGCATCGCGGTGACCGCCGAGCCGTTCCAGAGCCTGTTCCCGGGCATCACCGGGTAACCCGGCCGCCCCGCCGTCAGCGGCGTCCGCCGCCGGGCCGCACGGCAGTCACGGCAGGCCTTCGCCCCCGCTTCCGCGAGGAACCGGGGCGAAGGCCTGCCGACGTGCGTGTGCTCAGGGGGCGGGGACGGTTCCGGTGGCCTCGACGGCGCACCGGGGGCTCAGGCGCGCTTCTCGTGCCGGCGGCGCAGCCAGAAGGCACCACTGCCGAGCACGGCCGCGCCCACCAGGCCGCCGCCGATGGCCATGTCGGTGGGCGTCGCGCCGCTGGTCCTGCTTCCGCCGAAGCCGCCGTTGACGCCGCCGACGACGCTGAAGGCCCCGCGACGGGTCAGAGTGCGGCCGTCGCAGCGGACGGTGACGTCGTACCGGCCGCGGCCGGCGTCCCGGTCGACGATGGCGACGCCCCGCGCGGTGTCGTCGTGGTACCGCTCCAGTTCGATGGTGCCGAAGGCGTCGGAACTCGCCGTGCCGCCCCGGCAGCCGTTCACGATGACGGTGAGGCGTCCCCCGGCCGACACGATGTCGGGCGTGACGAAGATGTCGCGCGAGTTGCCGAAGTCGTCGCCATGGCCCCCGAAGCCCTCTCCGCCCAACCCGTTCCCGCGGCCGAAGTCGTCTCCACGTCCGTTGCCGAAGCCCCCGTTCCCCCGGCCGTTGCCCTCACCGCCGCGGCCGTTGTTGCCCTCGCCCCCGCGGCCGTTGTTGCCCTCGCCCCCGCGGCCGTTCCCTTCGCGGCCGTTGCCGTTGAAGTTCCCGTTCCCGCGGCCGTTGCCGTTGCCGTTGAAGTTCCCGTTGCCGTTGAAGTTCCCGTTGCCGTTGCCGTTGAAATGACCGTTGCCGTTGATGTTCCCGTTGCCGGGGAAGACGCCGTTGCCGGGGAGGACGCCGTTCCCGCTGAAGGTGCCGATGTTGCCGGTACCGGGCACGATGACCGTGGCGTTGTTGTTGTCGGTGCTGCTCGGTCCGCCCCCGTTGCCCATGCCGTCCGCTACGGCGTCAGGGGCGGCGAGCCCGAGCACGGCGACCGCGGTGCACGCCGCCGCCAGGGCGCGTTGGTTGCGCATGTGATCCTCCGCGGGAGGCGCCCCGGGTCCCGTCCCCGGTGCATCGGCGAGAAAACACCTCCCGGGTAGACCCTCGGACGCGCAGAACACGCCCGCATGTCGAGAATGGTCCGTCCTGGTGAGCCGACACGCCGACGGACAACCACACAATCCGATATTGCCGCAGGTCACGGACCGTCAGAAATTCCCTGGAAACGGCAACTCGGATGGCGCACCGGCCGGGCGCCGGGCCACCCGTTCGCCGATCGACCCGTCGCCCGCCCCGTGCGCGGGACTTAGCGTTTTCCCATGCGCGAGGGACGTGGCGAGGCCCGCGTCGAGAGGGGTGACGAATGTCTGCGTCCAAGCTGGCCCAGCTTGCCGAAGAGGAGGAGCGGCGGAGGAAGCGCGCCCCGTGGGGGGTGATAGCGCTTGTTCTGCTGACCGGCCTGGCGCTCATTCGCAATGGCTCGGGGGAGTTCGACGTCGGCCCGCCGCAGCCCGCCACCGCGGCGGCCCCGGACACCCACGCCACCCTGGGCACCTTCGCACCGGCGCCCGCCTCGCTGCCGTTCGCCCCGGTGCAGCGGGTCCGGATCCCGGCGATCCGGGTGGACGCGCCCGTCGTGCAGGTCGGGCTGGACGCGGACGGCTGGGTCGCGGCGCCGCCGCCGGAGAACCCGGGCCTGGCCGGCTGGTTCACCGGCGCCGTCTCCCCGGGGGAGAAGGGCACCGCGGTCATCGTCGGACACGTCGACAACAAGCAGGGCCCCGCCGTGTTCTACGGCCTCGGGGCGCTGAAGAAGGGAGACCAGGTCGAGGTCCTGCGCCAGGACGGAAAGACCGCCGTGTTCGAGATCTACGGGGTCGAGGTCTTCGAGAAGAACAACTTCCCGGGCGACCGGGTGTACGGCTCGAAGGGAGCGCCGGAACTCCGGGTCATCACCTGCGGCGGCGGCTTCTCGAAGCAGAACGGCTACGACGGGAACGTCGTGGTCTTCGCCCGCCTGGCCGCGGTCGTCTGAACCACCGCGGCCCGGCGGGCGAACGAGGAACACCCAGGCCGGAAGGCGTCACACCCGCCGGCGGGGCACGGTGAGGCGGTATCCGGAGTCGATCAGATAGGGCAGCCACTCGCGGATCGCGCGGACGGTCTGCGAGCGGTCGCCCCCGGCGTCGTGGGAGAGCACCACGACACCGGGGGCGGCGCCGCTCTCCACCCGGTCGATGATGGTGCCGGTGCCGGGCTCCATCCAGTCGGTGGTGTCCACGGTCCAGGCCATCGGCTCCATGCCCATCTCCGCGCCCAGCTGGAACGCGGCGCGGTTCCAGGCGCCGTAGGGAGCGCGGAACCACTGCGGGCGCTCGCCGTAGGCGTCCTCGATGGCGTCGCTGGTGCTCTCCATCTCGGAGCGGATCTCACGGCGGTTCAGCTCGGTGAGCAGCGGGTGCGTCCAGGTGTGGTTGCCGACGACATGGCCCTCGTCGGCCATCCGGGCCAGCAGTTCCCGGTTCTGCACGACGCACTCGCCGCAGACGAAGAACATCGCCCGTACGTCGTACTTGGCGAGGGTGTCCAGGATGTGCGGGGTGTACGCCGGGTTGGGGCCGTCGTCGAAGGTCAGCACCATGTGCCGACCGCTTCCGGAGACCCGCAGGATGGGTTCCTTGCGCACCTTCAGCCTGCGGGGCGCGGCGCGCGGGGGTCCGTCCCCGGTGAGCGGCTGGAGCCGGAAGGCGGAGGGCTTGAGCGCCTGGCGGGCCTGGGGGCCGGCGACGGGGGCGGCGGCGGTCCGGGCGGGCTCCTCGCCGCTCTGCGCGAGGACGGCTCCGGCGGTGCCCGCGGCTCCCAGGGCGGCGGCACCGGCGAGGAGCATCCGGCGCCGCGTGAACAACTGATCCTTCTGCATGACCCATCAGTCGCCCCACCGGGCTCCGGCGCACCCCAACGGCACCGGTGCGGCGGCGGTAATACACCCGGACAGCGCAGTGGGCGCCAGGTGTCTCAGCGGCGGCGCACGAGCGGGAACGGCAGCGTCTCACGGATCGTCAGACCGGTGAGGAACATGACGACCCGGTCGACGCCGAGACCGAGACCACCGGTCGGGGGCATGCCGTAGGCGAGGGCCTGGAGGAAGTCGTCGTCCAGTTCCATGGCCTCCGGGTCGCCGGCGGCCGCCCGCAGCGACTGCTCGGTGAGCCGGCGGCGCTGCTCGACGGGGTCGGTCAGCTCGGAGTAGGCGGTGCCCAGTTCGGTACTGAAGGCCACCAGGTCCCAGCGTTCGGCGAGCCGCGGGTCGGCGCGGTGCCGCCGGGTCAGCGGGGAGACGTCCACCGGGAAGTCCTTGTAGAAGGTGGGTGCGCCGGTCCGGTGCTCGACCAGCCGCTCGTACATCTCCAGTACGACGTCACCGGGCCCGTCGTCGGCGGTGTACGGCACCCCGGTGCGGTCGCACAGCCGGTGCAGCCGCAGCAGTTCGGTGCCGGGACCGATCTCCTCCCCGAGCGTCTCGGAGAGCGCCTCGTGCACGGTCTTGACGGGCCAGGTCCCGGAGATGTCGTGCTCCGTGCCGTCCCTGCGGGCGACCGGGGAACCGAAGGCGGCGGTGGCGGCGCCCTGGATCAGTTCGCGGGCGAGGTCGAGCATGACGTCGTAGTCGGCGTGCGCCTGATAGGCCTCCAGCATCGTGAACTCGGGGTTGTGCTTGTAGGAGACCCCCTCGTTGCGGAAGGTGCGGCCCAGTTCGAAGACCTTCTCCAGGCCGCCGACGCACAGCCGCTTCAGGTACAGCTCGGGGGCGATGCGCAGGTACAGGTCGAGGTCGTAGGCGTGGATGCGGGTGGTGAAGGGGCGGGCGCCGACGCCGCCGTGGACCTGCTGGAGCACCAAGGTCTCGACCTCCAGGTAGCCGCGGTCCAGCAACCCCTGGCGCAGGGCCTGGACGGCGGCGGAGCGGGTGCGCAGGACGGCGCGGGCGTCGGGGCTGGTGATCAGGTCCAGGTGGCGGCGGCGGACCTTGGCCTCGGGGTCGGTGAGGCCGCGCCGCTTGTCGGGCAGGGGGTGCAGGCACTTGCCGGTGAGCTGCCAGGAGGTGGCGAAGACGGTGGGTTCACCCTTGTCGCTGGGGGCGGCGCGGCCGGTGATGGTGATGTGGTCGCCGATGTCCGTGTCGCGGGTGAAGCGGTCGAGTGCCGGGCCGGAGCCGTCGCGGGTGAGGGCGATCTGGTGGTCGCCGGACCAGTCGCGCAGCACGGCGAAGACGATGCCGCCCAGGTCGCGGACCAGCATGACGCGGCCGGACACGGTGACGTCCGCGCCGGGGGTGACATCGGCGAGGGCGTGGGTGGGGGCGGGGACGCCCACGGGGTAGGGGTCGGTGCCGGTGGCGCGCAGCCGGTCGAGGGTGCGGTACCGGACCCGGACCTGGTCGGGCGGGCCCGCGCGGGGGGCGGCGGGCCCGGCCCCGTCCCCTCCGGCGAGGCCGGACACCGGCGCGGGCGGCGGGCCCGCCGTGGTGGCGGGCCGCCGTCCACTCCTCGGGTGCCCTTTTCCCCAGAGTTTGCGCAGCGAAGGGACGGAGACGAAGCCTTCGGCGATGGCGGAGGCGAGGCCGATCCGGGCGAGGGAGGCGGTGTCGCCGTAGCAGATGAAGCGCGGGTACCACTGCGGGCGGTACTTGGCGTTGGAGCGGTACAGGGCCTCCAGCTGCCACCAGCGGGAGAGGAACAGCAGCAGCCCGCGCCACAGCCGCAGGACCGGCCCGGCGCCGATGCGGGCGCCCTCCTCGAAGACGGACCGGAAGACGGCGAAGTTCAGGGAGACGCGGCGCACGCCCAGTTTCGGCGCGGCGGCGCACAGTTCGGCGACCATGAACTCCATGACCCCGTTGGGGGCGGCCCGGTCACGGCGCATCAGGTCCAGGGAGACGCCGTCGCGTCCCCAGGGCACGAAGGAGAGCAGCGCGAGCAGCCGGCCGTCGTCGCCGAGGGCCTCCACGAGCAGGCAGTCGCCGTCTGCGGGGTCGCCGAGCCGGTCCAGGGCCATGGAGAAGCCCCGCTCGGTCTCGGTGTCGCGCCAGGCGTCGGCCTTGCGGACGATCTCCTCCATCTCGTGTTCGGTGAGGTGCCCGTGGCGGCGGATGCGGCAGACGGCTCCGGTACGGCGGATCCGGTGCACGGCCTGCCGGGTGACGCGCATCTCGCGGCCGGTCAGATCGAACCCCGGAACGTGCAGGATCGCCTCGTCGCCGAGCTGGAGGGCGCCCAGGCCGGCGCGGGCACAGGCGCGGGCGCCGGCCTCGGAGGCGCCCATGACGGCGGGCGCCCAGGCGTGCCGGCGAGCCAGGTCCAGCCAGGCGTCGATGGCGTGCGGCCAGGCCTCCGGGTCGCCGACGGGGTCCCCGGAGGCCAGGCACACCCCGGCCTCGACGCGGTAGGTGACGGCCGCCTTGCCGCTGGGCGAGAAGACGACGGCCTTGTCGCGCCGGGTGGCGAAGTAGCCGAGGGAGCCCCGGTCGCCGTAGGCCGCCAGCAGGGCGCGGATGCGGGCCTCCTCGTCGCCGTGCAGGGCGGCTTCCAGGCGCTGCGAACGGAACAGCGTGGCGGCCGCGTTGAGCAGGGCGAGGGCGCCGAGGAGGCCGAGCACGAAGGTCACCGGGCGCGGTGGGCGGCCGTCGAAGGCGCCGGCCGGGACCAGTCCGCCGCACACCCGGGCGGCGGCCCAGGCCAGGTGCTGGCCGGCCGGGAGCGTGCCGGGGAAGAGCAGCAGCAGGCCCCAGCCGAGCAGGATCGCCGCGGCGAGCCCGGCGAGCAGCACGGCGAGGGCCCGCCACAGGGCGCCGCGGCGGGAGACGGCGTAGAACTGCCCGCGCGCGAACACGAGCAGGAGCAGCAGCAGCGCGCACAGCACGAGGGACGGCAGCGACTCGGCGTACAGGCCGACGGCGGTGCCGAGCGCGTCGGTGAGGACGAGCAGGCCGAGACAGACGACGACCAGCCACCAGGCGACCTTCTTGCGGGCGGCGGTGGCGCCCGCAAGAAGGAACAGGAACACGGCGTAGGCGAGGTTGTCGCTGACGGGGACCAGGAGCAGGTCGAGGGTGCGCACGAGCGGGCGGAGCGGCCGGCGCAGCGGGGTGATGATCGCGAGCAGGGCGCACAGCAGGCCGAGGGCGGCGAAGAGGGTCGCGAAGGCCTCCGGGACCCAGCCGAGGCGTCCGCCGGCGGGCGGGCGTGTCGGCGCCGTGGCGGCCCTCCGTGCGGCGGGCTCCGCGGTGGCGGTCATGGTTCCGACTCTAGGAAGGGCCGCCGTGCCTCGCCCGTCGAACAGTCTCTCGTGAACCGGCGTTCACCAGGAACGGTCGATTCCGATAGCCTCTCGGCCGTGACGGAACAGCATCACGAGCAGCACTCGCCATCGGACCGGTTCGAACGGGGCACGGACGGGCCGAAGGTCATCGTGGTCGGCGTGGACGGCTCCGACTCCTCGATGCGGGCCGCCGCGTACGCGGCGGGTCTGGCCCGGCGCCAGCGCGCGCTGCTGGCGGTGGTGTACGTCCAGCCGGTGCTCGCGGCCGGGGCTGCGCTCGGGGTGCCGGTGGCGGAGACCACCGATGAGATCGCCGAGGACCTGGTCACGCAGATCCGGGACGCGGCCGAGCGGCTCAAGGGGACGTTCGAGGTGCGCTGGGAGTTCCACACCTTCCGCGGCGACCCCTACAACGGGCTGGTGAAGGCGGCGGACGAGCTGAAGGCGGACGCGGTGGTGGTGGGCGCCTCGGAACAGGCCGGCCACCGGATCATCGGGTCGGTGGCGGTCCGCCTGGTGAAGACGGGCCGCTGGCCGGTCACGGTCGTGCCGTAGGGAACGCGTCCCACCGGCCGCCGAAGGGCGCGGCGGGCGCACAGCGCGGGCACCGGCGGGGCGCCGGGCCGGTGGGCGGGAGCCGAGCTGGTGGGCGGGAGCCGAGCAGGTGGGCGGGAGCCGAACCGGTGGGCGCGCCCCGGCGGTCGGGAGCCGAGCAGGTCGGGACGCCGGGCCGGCGGCCGGGAGCCGAGCAGGTCGGCGCGCCCCGGCGGCCGGGAGCCGAGCCGGTCGGCGCGCCCCGGCGATCACCACCGGCCGTTCGCCGGGTGCCCTGATGCGTCGTCCTCGGCGGCGGGCAGACCCGGGCCCACCGCTCGCCGGATCGCCCCCGGACTCGCCGCCGCGCGCCCGTCCCACCGGTCGGACCGGGACGCCCCCGGGCCGTGCGTGGCGTCTTCCCTGGGGCTCCTGACTGAGCCATCATGATCCGCCGTCAGCCGTTTGCCGTCGGCGAAGAGGTGAGGCCCATGGACAGGCTCCGCGCGGGTGAGGGGATTCTCCGCCGCAAACCCATCGAGCACATCGAGGAGACGGAGGTCGGCGAGGGCACCCGGCTGGACAAGTCGCTGGGGCTCTGGCAGCTGACCGCGATCGGTGTGGGCGGCATCATCGGCGCGGGCATCTTCACACTGGCGGGCACGGTGGCGAACGGTACGGCCGGGCCCGCGGTGCTGGTGTCGTTCCTGATCGCCGGTGTCGCGAGCGCGTGCGCGGCGCTGTCGTACGCCGAGTTCGCCGGGATGATCCCGAAGGCGGGGTCGGCCTACACGTACGGTTACGCGGTGCTCGGCGAGTTCGCGGGCTGGTTCATCGGCTGGGACCTGCTGCTGGAGTACACCGCGATCGTGGCCGTGGTGGCCATCGGGATCTCCGGCTACTTCAGCTTCCTGGTGGAGCAGATGGGCGCCGACCTGCCGCAGTGGATGCTGGGGGCGCCCGGCACCGGGGCCGGGCACCGGGTCGACCTGTTCGCGGCCCTGCTCTGTCTGCTGATCGCCTGGCTGCTGAACCAGGGCATCCGCAGCGCGGCCCGCTTCGAGACGTTCGTGGTCGCGCTGAAGGTGCTGGTGGTGCTGCTGGTGATCGGGGTCGGCGTCTTCCACATCGACACGCGCAACTACCACCCGTTCTTCCCGTTCGGCGTCAGCGGGGCGTTCACCGGCGCGGCGACGGTGTTCTTCGCGGTGTTCGGCTACGACGCGATGTCGACGGCGGCCGAGGAGTCGAAGGACGCCCAGCGGCACATGCCGAAGGCGATCATCTACTCGCTGGTGATCTCCATGGTGCTGTACGTGGCGGCCTGTCTGGTGCTGACGGGCATGCAGAACTACAAGGACATCGACAAGGAGAGCGGCTTCTCCACGGCGTTCAAGTCCGTGGGGCTGAACGCGCTGGCGGACGTGATCGCGGTCGGTGCGATCATCGGCATCCTCACGGTGATGTTCACGTTCATGCTGGGCGTGACCCGGGTGTGGTTCTCGATGTCCCGGGACGGGCTGCTGCCCCGGTGGTTCGCGAAGACCCACCCGACGCGGCACGTGCCGACCCGGGTGACCTGGATCGTCGGGCTGGCCTCGGCCGTCATCGCCGGGTTCGTGCCGATCGGCGAGGCGGCCGAGCTGACCAACATCGGCATCCTGCTGGCGTTCGTGGTGGTGTGCACGGCGGTGATCGTGCTGCGCTACCGGCAGCCGGAGCTGCCGCGCACCTTCCGGGCGCCGGGGATGCCGGTCGTGCCCGGGCTGGGTGCCCTCTTCTCGATCTGGCTGATCACGTTCCTGCAGTGGCAGACGTGGGTGCGGTTCGCGGTGTGGTTCGCGATCGGCTGCGGGATCTACTTCGGCTACTCCTACCGCCGCTCGGTGCTGGCGGAGCGGCCGGCCCCGTAGTCACTCCGCCATGACCAGGCCGTCCTGCCCGGCGCCCCGGCTCAGCACCACGTCCCTGATCCGGTCGCGCACCCCCTCCAGTTCGGCGCCCTCCGCGATGGCCTTGCCGAGGTCGACGACCCGGCCGGCGTCGAGGTCGTACAGCTGCGGGACGAACTCGGCCTTGGTGACCCGCCAGGGCTCTCCCGGCCGGGCGGGCGGGGCGAAGGTGAAGCGGCCGAGGGTGGACTCGTTGCCGCGCGGGTCCTGGGCGCCCTCGCCGTTGTACATCTCGCCGGCGATCTGGTCGCCCATCCCGTAGATCACCCAGGTGCCGTTGACCTTCTCGTACGCCTGCGGGACGTGGGCGTGGGTGCCGAGGATCAGGTCGATGTCCGGGCGGCCCGCGGTGGCCGAGGCGGTGAGCCGCTGGGCGAGGGTGAGCTGCTGCCGGTCCGGCTCGTCCTGCCATTCGGTGCCCCAGTGCACGGAGAGCACGACCACGTCGGCGCCGGCCCGGCGGGCCGCGCGGGCATCCGCGATCATCCGGTCGGCGTCGATCATGTTCACCGCCCAGGGCTGTCCGGGCGGCAGCGCGTTGCCGTTGGTGCCGAAGGTGTACGACAGGTGGGCGACCCTGGCCGAGCCCGCCCGCAGCATCGTGACCGAGCGGGCCTCGGCCTCGGTGCGGGCGGTCCCGGCGTGCCGGAGCCCGGCCTGGTCCATGGCGTCGAGGGTGCGCCTGATGCCGGTGGCGCCGTCGTCGAGGGCGTGGTTGGAGGCGGTGGAGCAGCCGTCGTAGCCGGTGGCGGCGAGGGCCTCGGCGATCTGCGGCGGGGACTTGAAGTCGGGGTAGCCGGTGTAGTCGCCGTCGGCGCCGTAGACGGTCTCCATGTGACACAGCGCCAGATCGGCGCCGACGACGACCGGTTTGACGCCGGCGAGCATCGGGCGGAAGTCGTGGCCGTTGCCGCCGGCGTCGAAGGAGGCCCGCTCGATGACGGAGGTGTGCGGCAGCACGTCTCCGGAGGCGACGAGGGTGAAGCCGTCCGCTGCGGGCGCGGCGTGTCCCTCGGTGCCGGACTCCCGGTGCTGGTTCTGGCAGGCGGCTCCGGCCGCGAGGACGGCGGTCAGGGCCAGGGCCACCTGCTGTCTGCGTCCGATCATCAACTCACCCCAGGATTGTCGTATATACAGACGAAGCCGTGACGGGCATATGGGTATGAATCTGAAGAGTCGGATAAACAGCCCGACAGCCGTCCTTAGCCCGTCCGGGGCCCTGACGTACCGCTCGCCCGGGTCCCGGCGTACCGCTCGTCCGACCGTTCGCCGACGCGTTCGACCGTCCGTCGCACAACCGGGTCCGCCCCCTGTCCGCCGGCCGCGCCCTGCGCTGCCATACGGCCATGACGGCCGGAACCTCACCTCACCCCGGGACGACGACCGCCGAGCACGAGCTGGCCGCGCTCCAGCGCGAGCACGGCGGCCCCCTGTTCGCCCTGCTCTTCAGGCTCTGCGACGGAGACCGGCAGCGCGCCGAGGACCTCGTCCAGGAGACCCTGGTGCGCGCCTGGCAGCATCCGGAGGCGCTGCACGCCGACGGCTACGACTCCGTACGGCCCTGGCTGCTCACCGTGGCCCGGCGGCTCGCGATCGACGCCCGGCGGGCCCGGCAGGCACGTCCGCCCGAGATCGGCGACGAGGTCCCCGAGAACGCGCGGGTGACCGCCGACCACGCCGAACGGGCCGCCGCGATGCTCGACGTCCGGCAGGCTGTGAAGACACTCACGCCGGAACACCGTGACGTGCTGGTACTCGTGTATTTCCGCGGGGCCAGTGTGGCGGAAGCGGCGCAGACCCTGGGGATACCACCCGGTACCGTGAAATCCCGCGCGTACTACGCGCTGCGCGCCCTGCGCCGGGGCCTTCCGGGTTACGCGGCCGACCTGCGGTGAAACCGGGAGCCGGGTCAAGTCTCGGCAAAGCGCCTTGCTGCGGCCCCCGTTCGGGCATGGGCTGTCCTCATCCGCGTTCCGGCGGGGACCGGGGCTGCAGTCCCGACGGGGCTCGGGCGACGCGCACGCACCGGAGGAAGGCAGGAAGGGATGCTGCACAGAGGTCACGAGAGCACGGACGGCGCCGACGGCGGTGAACTGGCCGTTCCGATGGCCTGGTTGTACGCCGAGTACATCGCCGACGAGCTGCTGCGCACCGGCGATCTGATGCCACCCACGTCCTTCGAGTTCCGGGCCGGCCGGGACGCGCTGGCGCTGACCGTCTTCCTGTCCGACACCGACGGGGAGCTGTCCGGCATCCGGGTGATCTCCCAGCTGGAGAACTGGCTGTCACTGACCGCGTACGACCAGCCGTGGCGGGACTGGGTGCGGGAGCGCATGGCCGAGCTGACCGAGCGGGCGGCCGGCTCCGGCACGCCGTGCCCGGACCTGGCGCTGGCGGCGGACGCCTGGCGCTGGCTGGAGGAGACCGAACTGCTCGCCCCCGACCTGGACGCGGTGCCGGGCGGCGGGGCCGTGCTCGGGGAGGACGAGGGGCCGAAGGTGTGGACCCCGGCCTGGCGGCTCGGGCTGCCCCTCGGGCACCTCGCGATCCACCTCTTCTGAACCTTCTGGAATTCACACCAATCCGCGGGCCGGGCCGCTCCGAATCTCCTGTCCGCGATTCTCCGCGCGGCTTGAGTGATTCGGCGGTCGGCTGCGTACGGGTGGGAGCAAGGAGTAACCCTTCCCCCACCCTTCGGCACGAGGATTCGGCATGAGGTCCCTGGAAAGGCATCGCGACGTCGGCGCGTACGCGCTCGGCGTGCTGGACGAGGCGGAGGCCTTCCGCTTCGAGGACCACCTCATGGAGTGCCCTCAGTGCGCGGCACACGTGACCGAATTCGGAGCCACGACCCGGCAGTTGATGCTGTACCGCCGGGCCACGCCGCGCTTCGTGCACCCCATGGCACAGCCCGGCCCCCGGCTGCTGGACCGGCTGCTCGGCGAGCTGGCGCACCAGCGGCGGACGCGGCGCCGCCGGACGCTGTACGGCCTGGCCGCCTCGGTGGTGCTGGCCGTGGCCGGCCCCGGGATCGTGGCGTTCGCCGGGCACACGGACCCGGCCGCGCAGGTCGCCGCGGCGACCGATCCGGACACCGGAGTGTGGGCGCGGGTCACCTCGGCCGAGGAGGACTGGGGCAGCGATCTGCGGCTGGAGGTCAAGGACGGCTCCGGGGCGCACACCTGCCGGCTGGTCGCGGTGGGCCGCGACGGCACGGAACAGGTCGTCGCCGGCTGGACCAACGCGGGTGACGGCACCCGGCCCACCACCGCGATGGGCGCCGCCGCGATGCGGCCGGACCAGATCGCCCGGTTCGAGATCCGCACGACGGACGGAAAACGGCTGGTCACAGTACGGGCACGGTGACGGCTCCGGGACTTGACCGAAGATTCACCTTAGGTAAGCCTTGCCTGAGTTTTTGCTGTGAATCTTCAGGAGCCGTCCGTGTCCGCACGCCCCGAACCCTCCCCGTATCCGCAGACGACCCCCGCGTCGCGACTGGGCCTGTACGACACCTGGTGGACGGTAGGCGCCGCGGCACTGGGCGTCTGCCTGAGCCTCGCGGCCTGCGCCTGGGTCTCCCTCCATCTGCGGGTGGACGCCACCCTGCACACCGCGGCGCTCTTCGTCCACCTCGCCTCCCTGGTGCTCGGCTTCGGCGCCGTCCTGGCCGCCGACTACCACGCCCTGCTGTGGCTGACCGGCCGCTGCTCGCTGACCGACGCCCTGAACGGCACCCACCGGCTGCACGTGCCGATCTGGGCCGGACTCGCCGGGCTGGTGGCCAGCGGCGCCCTCCTCCACCCCGACCTCGGCGCCACCCTCACCCGGGTCAAGCTCGCCCTCGTGCTCGGGCTCACCCTCAACGGCCTCCAGGCCGGACTGCTCGCCCGGCGCATGCGGGCACGGTGGGACGGGTCCGTCGCGCCGCGCCTGCTCGTGTGGGGCGCGACCACGGCTCTGGTGTCCCAGGTGTGCTGGTGGGGAGCGGTGGTCATCGGCTTCCGCAACAGCCGGCACTGAGCACCGGGCTCATTTCAGCAGGCGGGACAGCCGGCGGTCGGCCAGGGGCTTGCCGCCCGTCTGGCAGGTGGGGCAGTACTGGAGCGAGGAGTCGCTGAAGGAGACCTCGCGGATGGTGTCGCCGCACACCGGGCAGGGTTCGCCGGTGCGGCCGTGGACGCGCAGGCCGCTCTTCTTCTCCGCCTTCAGCCGCCCGGCGGCCACGCCCCGGGAGCGCTCGACCGCCTCGGCGAGCGTGTCGCGCAGCGCCGCGTACAGCCGGTGGGTCTCCTCCGGGGTGAGGGAGGCGGCCAGCTTGAACGGCGACATCTTCGCGGCGTGCAGGATCTCGTCGCTGTAGGCGTTGCCGACGCCCGCGATCAGCGACTGGTCGCGCAGGGCGCCCTTCAGCTGCCGCCGTTCGCCCTGGAGCAGGGCGGCGAAGCGGTCCTCGTCGAAGTCCGCGGCGAGCGGATCCGGGCCGAGGCGGGCGATGCCGGGCACCTCCCGCGGGTCCCGGACGACGTACACGGCGAGGCGTTTCTGGGTGCCGGCCTCGGTCAGGTCGAAGCCCTCGCCGGTCTCCAGCGCCACGCGCAGCGCCAGCGGGCCCTTGCCGGGCTTCGGCGGGCCGTCCGGCAGCCGGTCCTTCCACTGGAGCCAGCCCGCGCGGGCCAGATGGGCCACCAGATGCAGCCCGGTGTCCGTCTCGACGTCGAGGAACTTGCCGTGCCGGCGCACGGCCGTCACCTCGGCTCCCTCCACGGCGGTGACCGGCGGGTCGTACGTCTTCAGCACGCTGACGGCCACGGGCAGCACCCGCACCATCCGCCGTCCGACCAGGTGCTCGGTGAGGAAGTCCGTCAGCGCTGCTACCTCGGGCAGTTCGGGCATACGTCCAGAGTGCCATCCGGCACCGACAACGCCCCCGCCGTCACTCCCGGACCGGTGGTTGCGGTGGTCACGGCACCCGGAACTCGCACCACACCGCCTTGCCGCCGCCCCGCGCCTCCACGCCCCAGCTGTCGGAGAGCCGTTCCACGAGGACCAGGCCGCGGCCGGAGACGCCGATCTCGCCCGCGTCGCGGCGCCGGGGCAGGGCGCTGGAGCAGTCCTCCACCTCGATGCGCAGCCTGCGGTCACCGCCGTCCAGGGCCCGCAGGGTGACGATCGCCGAGCCCTCGGTGTGCATCAGCGCGTTGGTGATCAGCTCGCCGGCGACCAGCTCGATCTCGTCGGCGAGGTCGTGGGCGCCCCAGGCGCGGACCGCCGCCTGGATCATGTGCCGGGCCTGGGTGAGCGCCTCCGGGTCGCCGGGCGCCACGTGCTGCCGCAGCCGGCCGCTCGTCCGCGCGGCCTCCGGGCTGCGACGGCGCAGCAGGAGCAGGGCCACGTCGTCGTCGCCGCCCCGCTCCTCGGCCAGCTGGATCAGCCGGTCGGCGAGGTCGCGCACCTCCTGGGGGCCGTCGCAGACCAGGGCCACCAGGCCGCTCATGCCGTCGTCCAGGTCGGCGCCGGGCTGTTCGACCAGCCCGTCGGTGCACAGCAGCAGGGTGTGGCCGGGGTCGAGTTCGAGGGTGGCGACGGGATACTCCAGCCGCCCGAACTCGGCGGACAGGCCGAGCGGCAGCCCGCCCTCGACGCCGACCCGGGCGCAGCTGCCGTCACCGTTGCGCACCAGCGGGTCGATGTGCCCGGCGCGGACCACCTGGACCACTCCGGTGGACAGGTCCGCCTCCGCGTACAGGCAGGTGGCGAAGCGGTCGGTGTCGAGTTCGTGCAGGAAGACGGAGGCGCGGGCCATGACGGTGGCCGGGGGGTGGCCCTCGGCGGCGTAGGCGCGCAGCACGATGCGCAGCTGGCCCATGACGGCCGCCGCGTGCGTGTCGTGGCCCTGGACGTCCCCGATGACCGCGCCGACCCGGCCCCCGGGCAGCGGTATCAGGTCGTACCAGTCGCCGCCGATGTCCCGGCCCAGGGCGGCCGAGCGGTAGCGGACCGCGACGTCGGCGCCCGGGACGCTCGGGATGGTGCGGGGCAGCATGGCCTGCTGGAGGCCCTGGGCGAGGTCCTTCTCCTGCTCGTAGAGCATGGCCCGCATGAGGCTCTGGGCGATGCTGCTGCCCAGCGCGACGAGGACGGCGCGCTCCTCGGCCGAGAAGCCGCGCCGGTCGTCGTAGAGCAGGCCCATCGCGCCGATCGGGCGGGCCTGGGCGATCAGGGGCAGGTAGGCGGCCGAGGTGATGCGCAGGTCGGTGAGGTGCGGCCAGAGGACCGGGTAGCCCTCGGCGAACTCCTCGGGCGATTCGATGAAGCGGGGGCTGAGCGTGCGGACGACCTCGCTCATCGGGTACGGCTCGTCGATCCGGGTGATGCGGGTCCCGGGGACGGAGGCGCCCGCGGGTCCCTCGGCGACCAGCCGGATCCGGCCCGCCTCCACCAGGCCCATCACCAGGCTGGCCGCGCCGAGGTGGCGGATGCCGTGGGTGTCCTTGAGGACGTCGATGACGTCCTGGACGCTGCGGGCGTGGGCGAGCGCCGCGGAGATGACCTGGACGACGCTGGTCTGCTGCCGGAACGCCTCGTCCTGGGCGGCCCGGAGACTGCGGGCCGAGCTGTCGGCGAGTTCCTCGGTGGCGTCGCGGACGATGCCGACGACCCGGCGCGGACGGCCGGTGTCGTCGCGCCGGATGTAGCCCTGGGTGTGCGTCCAGCGCGTGGAGCCGTCGCGGCAGCGGATGCGGAAGTAGGCGCCGTAGTTCTCGCTGCCGTCCTTGATCGCCCGGGCGACCACCGCGTCGAGCCGGGCGGCCTCCGGCGGCGGCACCCGGACGGCCAGGGACTCCGGGCGCCCGTCGTACTCCTCGGGCAGCAGGTCGAACACCTCGAAGGCCTGGGCGTCCATGTGGAACAGACCGACGTCCAGGTCCCAGTCGAAGCTGCCCATGCGGTTGAGCGCGAGGATCGGGTCCGGGTGTGCGGGCCAGTCCTCCGGGAGAGACAGGGCGCTCGCTCCCCGATCGGCCATGGGGCCACCTTGCCAGGAACCGGCCGATTCTTCGACCTGATCGGCGACCTGAGGGGCCGGGGGGTGTCCCGCGCCGCGCCGGGCGCGTGTGCCCGGCGACGGGTGCGGCGGGGGCGCCCGGGAACCGCGCTCAGCTACCGGGCTCGTCCTCGGGGCCGGCAGTGCCGGTCACGCCGGACGCGGTGCCGGACCGGGCGGGGGAAGGGACGTCCGGGACCGGGCCGCCGCTGCCGGGGAGGCCGGCGCCCGGGACGGAGAGGCCCGGATCAGGGACACCGGCGGCGGAGGATCCCGGCTCCGCGGGGTCCACGGAGAGGTCGAGGGAGAGGTCCCGGGCCGGATCGGGGACGGGGGCGGGATCGGGATCGGGGGCGTCCTCGGCGGGCGGCGGCTGCGCCGTCGTCCCGGTGTTCCGGCCCGTGACCCCGCTGCCGCCGTCCGGGGGATCGGTACGGCCGGGCGGGGACGACGGCGTAGCCGACGGGGACGGCGACGCTGACCGGCCGCTCTCGCGGGGAGTGGGACGCCCGGTGTCCGCGGGACCGGACGGAACCGGGCTGGCGGCGGCCCGCGCGGGCGGGGACACGACCCGGTCCCGGCGGACGTCGGGGCCGACCCGGCGCTCGATCCAGGTGCTGCTCCCGGCGTCGACGATGGTGATGCTGCTGACGGTCTGGGGTGCCGGGGCCACCACGATCACCTCGTCCGGTTCGTAGCCGGCCCAGGGGGTGCCGCGGGCCCCGGCGCCGCCGCGGGTCGGCGCGGGCGGCTTGAGCGGGTTGCCGCAGGCGCAGCGGACCCGGGGCACGCCCCGGTCGTCGACCAGCACGGCGGTGCCGGCCTGGAGGACGGCCTGGTAGCGGGCCGCCCGGCGGTCGCGGTAGGCGTGGTTGGTGACGCGGGTGTCGGCGCCCAGGACGACCGGGGTCAGGCCGCGCAGATAGCCGGGGAGCGCCGACCGGGTGACGCCGGCCACCTGGGCGAAGGCGTCGGCCCTGGCCTCGTCCGCCGCCAGGTCGCCGATGTGCCGCTCGACGTCGCAGGCGGCGACACGCGGGGTCCCCCGGTACAGGCCGGGTGTGCCCCCGGACACGGTACGGGCAGCGCGCAGGGGTGCCTCGACTTCGCCGGGCTGGACCCTGGCGGTGCCCCGGGGTGACTCCGGCCGGGAGGCGCCCGTGTCCATGGAGTCCGTGAAGGGGTCGGGCCCCCGGTCGGTGGCGGCCTCCAGGAGGACCAGCTCGCCCGTCCTGGTCTGCTTGACACCGGCGCCCGCGCAGCCCGCGGCGAGGAGCGCCACCGAGAGCGCCCAGGCCGCGACGATGGATCGGGTGGGTATCCGCACCGCACACTCCGCATCACTGTGGGTGATTACGCCCTATTGTTGGCATCGCTCAGGTTTGGCTGGCAACTCGGGGAACGCCGTGACGACAGCGGCGTCGGTGTCGCCGCACAGGAGGGCGCGCACAGCCGTGGACTGGTTCACCGCACCCGACTACTGGCTGAGCCGGCTGGTCTTCCAGCGGGCTCTGGCCGCCGTGTACCTGGTCGCGTTCCTGACGGCGGCCGTGCAGTTCCGGGCCCTGCTGGGCGAGCGCGGGATGCTGCCGATCCCCCGCTACCTGGCCCGGGTGCGGTTCCGGCGCACCCCGAGCCTGTTCCATCTGCACTACTCCGACCGCTTCTTCGCGGCCTGCGCCTGGACGGGCTGCGCGGTCTCGGCGGCCCTGCTCGCCGGGGCGGACTCGCTGCTGCCGCTGTGGGCCGGGATCCTGCTGTGGCTGGTGCCGTGGGCGCTGTACCTGTCGATCGTCAACGTGGGCCAGACGTGGTACGCGTTCGGCTGGGAGTCGCTGCTGCTGGAGACGGGGTTCCTGGCCGCGTTCCTCGGCAACGGCGAGGTCGCGCCGCCGGTCGTCGTACTGTTCCTGCTGCGCTGGATCCTGTTCCGGGTGGAGTTCGGGGCCGGACTGATCAAGATGCGGGGCGACGCCTGCTGGCGGCGGCTGACCTGCCTGGACTACCACCACGAGACCCAGCCGATGCCGGGCCCGCTGAGCTGGTTCTTCCACCGTCTGCCGAAGCCGCTGCACCGGGTGGAGGTGGCCGCCAACCACGTCACCCAGCTGGTGGTACCGGTCCTGCTGTTCACCCCGCAGCCGATCGCCTCGGCCGCCGCCGCGCTGATGATCGTCACCCAGCTGTGGCTGGTGCTCTCCGGCAACTTCTCCTGGCTGAACTGGATCACCATCGTGCTGGCGCTGTCCGCGCTGCGGCTGCCGACGACCGCGCCGCCGGTGCGGCCGGCTCCGCTGTGGTACGAGGTGCTGGTGCTCGCGGTGGCCGCGCTGCTGCTCTTCCTGAGCTACCACCCGGTGGTGAACATGGTCTCCCGACGCCAGGTGATGAACCGCTCCTTCGACCCGCTGCACCTGGTGAACACCTACGGCGCGTTCGGCAGCGTCAGCCGGATCCGTTACGAGGTGGTGGTCGAGGGCACGCTGGACGACACCCCGCACCCGGACTCGGACTGGCGGGAGTACGCCTTCCGGGGCAAGCCCGGCGATCCCCGCCGCTGGCCGCGCCAGTTCGCCCCCTACCATCTGCGCCTGGACTGGCTGATGTGGTTCGCGGCGCTGTCGCCGGCCTACGCCGGGGAGTGGTTCGGCGGCCTGGTGGAACGCCTGCTGGAGAACGACCGGGACACGCTGCGGCTGCTGCGCCGCTCCCCGTTCCCGCCGGACACCCCGCCGCGCTACGTCCGGGCCCGGCTGTTCCGGTACCGGTACACGACCTGGCGGGAGCTGCGGGAGACGGGGGCGTGCTGGGAGCGGACGTTCGTGCGGGAGTACCTGCCGCCGACACGGCTCGCGGGCGCGGTTCAGAGGTCGTAGACGCGGGTCGCGGTGGTCTCGAACAGGGCCGTGCGCTCCGCCTCGCCGAGCCCCGCCGTCACCTCGCGGGTGAGCGTGTGGACGTCGGTGTAGCTCATGGCCAGGGTGCACACCGGCCAGTCCGAGCCGGCCATCAGCCGGGCCGGGCCGAAGGCGTCCAGGGCGATGTCGACGTAGGGGCGCAGGCCGGCGGCGTTCCGGGTGTCCGGGCCGGCCTCGGTGACCAGGCCGGAGACTTTGGCGACGGTGTTGGGGAGGGCGGCGAGGGCCCGCAGGGCGGCGGCCCAGGACGCGGGGTCCCCGGAGGCGATGGGCGGCTTGCCCAGGTGGTCGAGGACGAAGGTGAGCTGGGGCAGGGCCCGGGCCGCCGCCACGCAGGACGGGAGCTGGTGGGGCTGGACCACGAGGTCGTAGACCAGGCCGGCGTCGGCCACGGCGGCCAGGCCGCGCAGGACGTCGGGCCGCAGCAGCCATTCGGGGTCGGGTTCGCCCTGCACCTGGTGCCGGATGCCCTTGAGGTAGGAGCCGCCGGGCAGCGCGCGCAGCCGGTCCAGTTCGTCGGCGATGCCGGGCCGGGTGAGGTCGGTCCAGCCGACGACCCCGGCGATCAGGTCGTGGGCGGCGGCGAGGGCGAGGAACTCGGGGGTCTCCTCGGGCACGGTGATCGTCTGGACGAGGACGGTACGGTCGACGCCGGTGGCGCGGGCCTCGGGTTCCAGGTCCTCGATGGTGAAGTTCCGGCGCAGCGGCTTCAGTTCGGGGCCGCGGATCCAGTCCTGGTCGCGGACGGCCAGGTCCCAGACGTGGTGGTGTGCGTCGACGCTCATGGCAGCTCCCAGACGACGGGCAGGGTGGCGGCGGCGCCCTCGGCGGAGTAGTCGTGCGCCACGTCGAGCAGGTCCGCCATCCGGGCCTGCCAGACCGCGTTGACGGGGAGCCGTTCCAGCTCGGCGAGCAGGCGGGCGTAGTCCGCGCACTCCAGGACGTGGAAGAGGTCGGTCCCGGATCGCCAGATGGTCCAGGAGGTGGCCCCGGCGGCGCGGATGGCGTCGGTGAGGTCCTCCGGGACCGCGCGGTGGGCCGCCTCGTACTCGGCGATCCGGTCCGCGCGGACCTTGGTGTGCAGGGCGACTCTCATGACTCCTCCTTCGGGGGCAGCAGGCCGGTCGCGCGCAGTTCCCGCCAGAAGGAGTCCGGCACCGGCGTCGCGAACTGGTCGGCGCAGTCGTGGACCTCGGCCGCCGAGCGGGCGCCGGCCAGGACGCTCTTCACGGCCGGGTGGGCGGAGCAGAAGGCCAGCGCGGCGGCGCGCAGTGTGGTGCCGTGGCGCTCCGCGACCGCCTTGATCCGCAGCGCCCGTTCCAGCAGCTCCCGTGGCGCCTCGGTGTAGTTGTACGTCGGGTGGTGTTCCGGGTCCGCCAGCAGACCGGAGTTGAAGGCGCCGCCGATGACCACGGACACGCCCCGCCGTACGGCCTCGGGCAGCAGCTCGGTGGCCGCGCTCTGGTCGAGGAGGGTGTACCGGCCCGCGCACAGGACCACGTCGACGTCCGTGTCGCGGACGAACCGGGTCAGCATGCCCGTCTGGTTCATGCCCGCGCCGATGGCGCCCACCACGCCCTCCGAGCGGAGCTTCTCCAGGGCCGGGTAGCCGTCGCGGAAGGCCTCTTCGGCGTGGTCGTCGGGGTCGTGCAGGTAGACGATGTCGACCCGGTCGAGGCCGAGGCGTTCCAGGCTCGCCTCCAGGGTGCGGCGGATGCCGTCGGCGGTGAAGTCCCAGACGCGGCGGTGGGTGGCGGGTACGGCGAAGCCGTTGGCGAGGTCGTCGCCGGTGCCGTCGGCCGGCTCCAGGCGGCGGCCGACCTTGGTGGAGACCGTGTAGTCGGCGCGGTCGTACGCGCGCAGGGCCGCGCCCAGGCGGCGTTCGGACAGGCCGAGGCCGTAGTGGGGCGCGGTGTCGAAGTAGCGGATGCCGCGCTCCCAGGCCGCTCGCACGGCCGCGTGCGCCTGCTCCTCGCCGACCGGCGTGTAGAGGTTGCCGAGGGCGGCGACGCCGAAGCCCAGGGAGGTGACGTCGACGTCGCCGCGGCCGAGGGGGGTCACCGGTCCGCCGCCGGACGCAGCCTGAGGCCCTGCATGCCGCCGTCGACGGCGAGGGCGGTGCCGGTGGTGGCGCCGGAGAGCGGGCTGGCCAAGTAGGCGATGGCGCCCGCTACCTCGGCGGCGGAGACCAGCCGTCCGGTGGGCTGGCGGGCTTCCAGGGCGGCGCGTTCGGCGGCCGGGTCCTCGGCCGCGTCCAGCAGCCGGCCGACCCACGGGGTGTCCGCCGTACCGGGGTTGACGCAGTTGACGCGGATGCCCTCGCGGACGTGGTCGGCGGCCATGGCGAGGGTCAGGGAGTACACGGCCCCCTTGGTGGCGCTGTACAGGGCGCGCTGGGGCAGGCCGGCGGTGGCCGCGATGGAGCAGGTGTTGACGATCGCGGCGCTGCCGGGGCGGGCAGTGGCGGCGCGGCGCAGGTGCGGCAGGCAGGCGCGGGCGGTGCGGACCATGCCGAGCACGTTGACGTCGAAGACGTGCCGCCACTCGGCGTCGTCGTTGTCCTCGACGGTGCCCTGGGCGCCGACGCCCGCGTTGTTCACCAGGATGTCCAGCCCGCCCAGCGCCTCGGCCGCGTTCTGGACGGCCGTGCGCACCGAGGCGTCGTCGGTGACGTCGGCGCGCAGCCCGAGGAGCGGCTTGTCGACCGCGGACGGGTCCAGGTCGAGGACGGCGACCTGGGCGCCGCGGGCGGCGAGGAGGTCGGCGGTGGCCCGGCCGATGCCGGACGCGCCGCCGGTCACCAGGGCCCTGAGTCCCGCGAAGTCGCTCATGCGGCCTGTCCCTTCTGGGTGTCGGGGTCGGCGGCCCAGTAGGTGCCGCCGGGGAACGTGTACCGCACGAGCGACTCCGGGCGCAGGGCGGCGGAGAAGCCGGGTGCGGTGGGTGCCGTGTAGTGGCCGTCGCGGATGACGACCGGGGTGACGAAGTGCTCGTGGAGGTGGTCGACGTACTCGATGACCCGGTCCTCGGTGCTGCCGGAGACGGCCAGGTAGTCGAACATCGACAGGTGCTGGACGAGTTCGCACAGGCCGACCCCGCCCGCGTGCGGGCAGACGGGGACGCCGAACTTGGCGGCGAGGAGCAGGATGGCGAGGTTCTCGTTGACGCCGCCGACGCGGGCCGCGTCGATCTGCACGATGTCGAGGGCGCCGGCCTGGAGCATCTGCTTGAACACGATCCGGTTCTGCACGTGTTCACCGGTGGCGACCTTCACGGGGCCGACCGCGCGGCGGATCGCGGCGTGGCCGAGGACGTCGTCGGGGCTGGTGGGTTCCTCGATCCAGTACGGGCCGAACTCGGCCAGGGCGTTCGTCCAGCGGATCGCCTCGTCCACGTTCCAGCGCTGGTTGGCGTCGATCGCCAGGCGGATCTCCGGTCCGACGACGGCGCGGGCCACCCGGCAGCGGCGGATGTCGTCGTCGAGGTCGGCGCCGACCTTCAGCTTGATCTGCCGGAAGCCGTCGGCGACGGCCTGGGCGGCGAGCCGGCCGAGCTTGTCGTCGTCGTAGCCGAGCCAGCCCGGGGAGGTGGTGTAGGCGGGGAAGCCGCGCTCCAGGAGCCGGGCCCGGCGCTCCTCGGCACCCGCTCTGCCGCGCCTGAGCAGGCCGAGGGCCTCCTCGGGGGTGAGCGCGTCGGTGATGTACCGGAAGTCGATCTGCCGGACCAGCCATTCGGGTTCGGCGTCGGCGAGGAGCTGCCACAGCGGCTTGCCGGCCCGCCGGGCGGCGAGGTCCCAGGCCGCGTTGACGACGGCCCCGATCGCCATGTGCATCACGCCCTTCTCGGGGCCGAGCCAGCGCAGCTGGCTGTCGGCGATCAGGTCCCGGAAGAGCGAGCCGGGGTCGGCGCACAGTTCCTCGACGTCGCGGCCCAGCACATGGCCCCGCAGCGCGTCGATCGCGGCGACCTGGACGTCGTTGCCCCGCCCGATGGTGAAGGTGAATCCGTGTCCCTCCAGCCCGTCGGCGGCGTCGGTGCGCAGGACGACGTAGGCCGCCGAGTAGTCGGGGTCCGGGTTCATCGCGTCGGAGCCGTCCAGCTCGCGGGAGGTGGGGAAGCGGATGTCGTGGGTGTCGACCGCGATGACGCGGGCGGGGACCTGGGACACGGGTGCCCTTTCTGCTGGGAGAAGGTGACGGTTCATCAGTCCTGGGCGCGGCCCGTCGTCACTCGGGCGATCATCAGGGCGACGAGGATGATGCCGCCGTAGATGGCCTGGATCCAGAACGACGGCACCTGGGCGAGGGTGAGCAGGTTCTGCACGACGCCCAGGAGGAGGACGCCGGTCAGGGCGCCGAACATGGTGCCCTTGCCGCCGTCCAGGCTGATGCCGCCGATCACCGCCGCCGCGAACACGGTGAAGATCATGTTTTGGCCCTGGTTGGCGCTGATCGCGCCCACGTAGCCGGTCTGCATGATGCCGCCGACGGAGGCGAGGACACCGGCGACGACGAACACCCCGAGCATCACGCGCTCCACGCGGATGCCCGCGGCGCGGGCGGCCTCCGCGTTGCCGCCGATGGCGTACAGGGCGCGGCCGACGCGGTGGTACTTGAGCACGCCCCCGGCGACGGTGAAGGCGACGGCGGCGAGCCACACCGACAGCGGGATGTTCAGAAAGGTGGTGGTGGCCAGCGAGGAGAAGCTGTCGGGCATGCCGAACAGGGTCTTGCCCTTGGTGGCGCCCACCAGCAGCCCGCGCAGCACGATGAGCATGGCCAGCGTCACGATGAACGCGTTCAGCCTGAACTTCACGACCAGGACGCCGTTGAAGGCGCCGACGGCAGCGCCCGCGACGAGGACCGCGAGCAGGGCGACCGGCGCCGGGAACCCGGTGCCCCACCCGGACTGCGCCGCGGGCAGGACGAGGAGCGCCCCGACGGCCGGCGCGATGCCGACGACCGACTCCAGGGACAGGTCGAACTTGCCGGTGATGAGCACCAGCGACTCGGCGAGCACCACCATGGCGAGGGCGGCCGAGGCGCCCAGGATCGAGATCAGGTTGCGCTCGGTGAGGAACGAGTCGTTGACCACCGCGCCCAGCACCATGAGCAGCAGCAGTGCCGGTACGAGGGCGAGTTCGCGGGCGCGGCGGAGCAGCACGGCCCGGGCGGCCCGCTGGTCGGGGAGGCGGGGCGAGGTGAGCGGCGGGGCCTTGGTGTCAGCCATGGTCCACTCCTTCGATGGAGGCGATCAGCTCGTGGTCGCGCCAGCCGGCCGGGTGCTCGGCGACGATGCGGCCGTGGAAGAGGACGAGGACGCGGTCGCAGCGGCGCAGGTCGTCGAGTTCGTCGGAGACGACGAGCACGGCCGTGCCGTCCTCGCGGGCACTGTCCACGCGCGCCAGCAGGGACTCCTTGGACTTCACGTCGACGCCCGCCGTGGGGTTGATCAGGACGAGCAGGCGGGGCTCGGAGGCCAGGGCGCGGGCCATGACGACCTTCTGCGCGTTGCCGCCGGACAGGTCGGAGACGGGCTGTGCGGGGCCCTCGGTGTGGATGTCGAGGCGCTCGATCAGGTCGGTGGCGAAGCCGCGTCTGCGGTCGGTGCCGACGAAGCCGAAGCGGCCGAGCCGGTCCAGGACGCTGAGGGTGGTGTTGTCGCCGACGGTCATGCCGGGGACCAGACCCTGCTCGTGCCGGTCGCGGGGCACGCAGCCGACGCCCGCGTCCAGCGCCGCCCGCACGTCGCCGAACGGCAGCGGCTCTCCTTCGAGCAGCGCCGTTCCGCCGGCCGGCGTGTGCAGTCCGGCGAGGGTCTCGGCCAGCTCGGTCTTGCCGCTGCCGCTGATCCCGGCGAGTCCCACGACCTCACCGCTGCGGACGGTGAGGTCGATGCCCTCGTACGCGGTGGAGGTCAGGCCGCGTACGTCGAGCACGACCGGGGCCGTGTCGGGCACGGTGGCGCGGGCCCGCGCGTGCTCGGTGACCGACTCCCCCGCCATGGCCTCCACCAGCGCGGCCCTGGGCAGCTCGGCGACGGGGGCCGTCGTGATCCAGCGGGCGTCGCGCAGCACGGTGACGGTCTGGCAGACCTCGTACACCTCCTGGAGGTGGTGGGAGATGAACAGGAAGGTCACTCCGGAGTCCTGGAGCGCCCGCATCCTGCTGAACAGCCGCTCGATCTCCCGGTTGTCGAGCTGCGCGGTGGGTTCGTCCAGCACGATGAACCGGGCGCCGAAGCTCAGCGCGCGGGCGATCTCGACCATCTGGCGGTCCTCGACCTTGAGGTCGGCGGTCCGGGCCTCCGGGTCGACGTGGACGTCCCAGGTGGCGAGGAGGTCGGCGGCCTCGGTGCGCAGCCGCCGCCAGCTGATCCACCCCCGGGCCCGTGGCTGCCGGTTGAGGAAGAGGTTCTCCGCGACGGTCAGCTCCGGCACGACCGTGGGCTTCTGGTAGACGCAGGCGACCTTGCGGCGCCAGGCGTCCCGGTCGGCGAGCGGCGGTGCGGGCTCGCCGTCGAAGCGGACGCTGCCCGCGTCCGGGGCCTGGAGGCCGGTGAGGATGTTCACCAGGGTGGACTTGCCGGCGCCGTTGCGGCCGACGAGGGCGTGGGACTCGCCGGGCAGCACGGTGAGCCGGCCGTCGGCGAGGGCGACGGTGGGGCCGTACCGCTTGACGACGCCCTGTGCTTCGGCCAGGGGTGTGGTGCCCAGGGATGGGGTGGGCACCGGACCCTGGCTCTGCGGACCGTGGCTCATCGGACCGAGTTGCCCCACAGCTTGGGGTCGTCGACGTTGTCCTTGGTGACCAGCGGGGCGGGCAGCTGGTCCTCCAGGATGCCGCTGGGCAGCTTGACGATGGTGGAGTCGTGGTCGGTCGGGCCGGGCTTGAACGTCTTCCCCTCCATCGCCGCCTTGATGTAGTACAGGCCGTACTTGGCGTAGGCGTCGGCCGGCTGGGAGACGGTGGCGTCGATCTGGCCCTTGCGGATGGCCTCGTACTCCTGCGGGATGCCGTCGTTGGAGACGATCGCGATGTGCCCCTTCTGCCCGGCCGGTTTGAGCATGTTCTTCGACTTCAGGGTCTGCAGGGTCGGGGCGAGGTAGACACCGCCCGCCTGGAGGTAGATCCCCTTGATGTCGGGGTTGGCGTTGAGGAGGGTGTCGAGCTTGGCGGCGGCGGTGTCGGACTCCCACTTGGCGGGGATCTCCAGCACCTTGAGCTTCGGGTACTTCTCCTTCACGCAGGACCGGAACGCCTCGGAGCGGTCGCGGCCGTTGACCGAGGCCAGGTCGCCCATGATCTGCACGACCTTGCCGCTGTCCACGTGCTGCCCGAGGTAGTCGCAGGCCTTCTTGCCGTAGGCGACGTTGTCGGCGCGCACCACCATGGCGACCTTGCCCTTGTCGGGCGCCACGTCCACGGCGACCACCGGCACGCCCTTGCGTTCGGCCTGGTCGAGGCCGGCCTGGATGGCGGCGCTGTCCAGCGGGGCGACGACGAGTCCCTTGACGCCCTGGGTGAGTTCGTTGTCGATGTCGGTGATCTGCTGCGAGGGATCGCTGTTGGAGTTGACCGTCTTCAGCACCTCGACGCCCTCGGACTTGGCCATCTTGGGCACGTAGTCGTTGTACGACTGCCAGAACGGCGAGGTCAGCAGCGGCAGGATCACGCCGACCTTGCCGGTGCCGCCGCTGCCCGCGCTCGCGGTGTCCTTGGTGCTGCCGCAGGCGGCGAGCACGAGCGAGACGCCGACGGCCAGGGCCGCCGCGCCGGTGATCCGGGACCTGCTGCGTTTGCTCACTGTGCTGGCGGGCATGTCGCGGCTCCTCGTCGAGGGGGTTCGAGCAGACGACCGCATACTTATCAGACCACTCAGCCGACGGAACACCCTCGTGCAGCGAAAATTCCGGCTGTAGACGCGTAGTGGTCGGACCACTCGGCTGGCTAGACTGCGACGCACCCGGTGACTGGAGGAGTGGCGTGGACGAGGCAGCCCCGCAGAAGGGCACGGTGACCCAGCGCGCCATCGAGGAGATCAAGGCGATGATCGCCGAGGGCCGGCTGGAGCCGGGCCAGCGGCTGCCCACCGAGCGGGAACTCGCGGCCCAGCTGGGCATCTCGCGCAGTTCCATGCGGGAGGCGATCCGCGCCCTGACGGTCATGGGCGTCCTGGAGGCACGGCACGGCTCCGGGATCTACGTCACTGCACTGGAGGCCGGCGACCTGCTGGAGACCTTCGGGGTGGTCGCCGACCTGTCCCGGGGCCCGCGCCTGGTGGAACTCCTGGAGGTGCGCCGGATCCTGGAGTCGACGGCGACCGCACTGGCCGCCGCACGCATCACCGACGACCAACTGGCCGCCGTGGAGAAGCACGTGGCGGCGATGAACGCCACCGACGACCCCGAGGAGATCCTCGCCCACGACCTCGCCTTCCACCGCGAGATCGCCTCCGCGGCCGGCAACGAGACCATGGCCGCCATTCTGGAGGGCCTGTCCTCGCGCACCTTCCGCGCCCGCGTCTGGCGCGGCTACCAGGAGGAGGGCGCCTTCGCCCGCACCCGCCGCGAACACGCCGCCATCCACCGCGCCCTCGCCGCCCACGATCCCGAAGCGGCCCGGGCGGCGGCGGCGGCCCACGTGGGCGAGGTGGAGGAGTGGCTGCGGGCCCAGCTGGGCGGCTAGCCCGCGCCCCCGCTGCGCTCGGGCCCTCCTGCCGCCGGAGGGTCACCGGCGGCAGGGCGCGCGGGCGTACGGTGATCCGGGCCGCCGTCGCTCCCGGCGGGTGGCTCCCCGCGGTTACCGGGGACTACCAGGGGTGGGTCACGGTCACGGGTGCAGAGGCGTTGTACAGCTCCCCCACCGCGCGCACCTCGAAGCGTGCGGCCGTCTCCCCTTGTTCGGGCCGCTGGCCGGCGACGAAGTAGGCGCGCTGGCCGGTGGCGCCGAGGAAGCGGCGGGTGCCGTCGGCAAGGAGGCGGTGGAGGGTGTAGTGGCGGACGGCGCCGGGGGCCGCGGTCCAGGCGAGGCGGAGGTCGCCGCCGTTCGCGGCGGTGACACGGGCGCCGGAGGGGGCGGCGGGGGTGGTGACGGCGTCCCGCACGGCCAGGCCGCCCAGGCGCCAGCGCACCGGACCCTCGGTCGCGGTGAGCCGGACGCCGAGCGCGTGGACGGTGCCGGAAAGACCGGTGAGCGGTACGGTCACGGTCTGCCAGCCGTTGACGGACCGCACCCGGACTCCCTTGTTGACGGAGTTCACAGCCAGGTATGTGTACGGCGGTATCGCACCCGGTGCGCTCGGTTCGGCCGTCGCCACCGCCGGCTCGACCTTCACGTTCCCGGACTCGCTCCGGTACGTCAGCTCGACCACCGTGTTCACACCGATCGGCAGCCGCGTCGCGTACAGGTCCACCACGACTGGTTGATCGAGTTCACCAGCGACCAGCACACTGCTTCCGCCCCGCCAGGCGTCGGCGAAGTCGAAGGAGACGGCCGGCCGCTCCCCCGCCGTGCGGACCGCCCACCGTCGCGACGGCAACCGGTCCTGGAGCCCGAGGTGGTTCCAGGGGGCCGGCGAGGCGACGGCCCCCTCCTCGTACCACCGCAGCCCATGCCCCGTGTTGAACACGCTCGCGAACGGCATCGAGGTCACCGTCGAGCGGTCCGCCACGGACACCGCCGGCGCCCGCCACGGATCGCTCGCGTCGGGCCGCGACGGATCCAGCGACCGCCCGGTCCAGAACCGGTCGTCGGCCGCGTGGAAATCCTCCGGGGCGCGCTGGTCGGCGGGCAAGTGGTTGCGGGTCCACTCGGGCCGGTAGAAGCCGATCGAGGTGATGTGCGGTGTGCCGGTCGGCACGATCGCGTCCCAGTCCACCGACGTACCGGACCCGTTCGACTCGACGTCGACGCCCGCCCACAACGCGTAGCGGCTGCGCCCCAGCCGGTCGGCCTGCGTGCCGGAGGCGGCGAGCGTGGCCGCGCTCCAGCGGAAGTCCACGAACATGTCGTCGGCGGCCTGGAAGAACGCCTGGTTCTGGCTGTTCAGGGCGCCCTGCCAGCTGACCGTGCCGTTCACGGTCATCGCGTCGTACCAGGTCACCCGTTGCCCCTTGGCCGCCGCGAGCGCCTTCAGCTCCTTGACGAAGCCCAGCATGGCCGTGCCCAGCGCGGTGTTGCCGCCGCTGGTCTCGGCGTTGACGAACCAGCCGTCGAAGCCGTACGCCGCCGCGACCGCGACGAGTTGCACGGCGAGCGGGTAGTGGCCGGTGGCGTCCTTCTGCACCAGGTCGCGGGTCCACTGGAGTTGTCCGCCGTAGGCCACCGGGGGCAGGAAGATGTTGCCGAGGACGGGCACGCCGTGCCGGTGGGCCGCGTCCACGACGGGGGCGTTCGGCGCGAGGATCAGGCCCTCGCCGGCCGAGCCGCCCCAGAACACCAGCTCGTCGATGTACGCCCAGTGGGTCAGGGCGTAGTAGTCGGCCGTGGCCGAGCCCTGGGAGGGGTTGGCGGAGGTGGGGCCGAAGGAGACGAGGGCCTGGACACGGGCCTGTCCGGAGCGGGCGGTGGTGTTCGCCGGGGTCGGGGTGAAGCGGGCGGCGAGCGGTATGGAGGCGGCGTTGAAGGCGAGGTCGGGGTCGTCGGCGGCGCGCCAGCTCTTCAGGCTGCGCCAGGTGATGCCGGGGCCGGGGCTGCCGGCGGGCAGCGAGTCCGGGTACCAGTAGGAGGCGTACGGCGGGGTCGCGGCGGTGGCGCGCGGGGCCGCCTGCGCGGGCAGCGCGGGGGTCAGCGCGGCGGCGCCGGCGGCGATCAGGACCGTGCGTCTGGTGGGGTTCACGAGCGGGGGCCTCCATGGGGGGACGGGACGTACCTGCTGTGACGACTGCGCCGTGACATCGTTGTCGGGCCCTTCGGCGGAAGTCAATGAGGGTGCACGGCCTCTCGACGTACGGCCCCCTGAACGGGCACAGTTCTCCCTGCCCGCCTTCCGTACCCATGAGTAACGAGGAGCGCCCGTGAGCAGCTGGGCCGGCCGCAGTGCCGCCGAGATCGCCGCCGCCGTCCGCGACAAGCGGGTGACGCCGAGGGAGGTGGTGGCCGGGCACCTCGCGCGCATCGAGCGGCTCGACGGCCGGATCGGGGCGTTCCGGAAGGTCCGGGCGGAGGCGGCGCTCGCCGAGGCAGACGCGCTGGCGTCCCGCGCCGATCTGACCGAACTTCCCCTGGCCGGCGTGCCGTTGGCGGTCAAGGACAATCTGTCGGTGCGCGGCGAGGCGTGCCGCAACGGCTCCGCCGCCACCCCGGACGCCCCGGCCGCCGAGGACCATGTGACGGTGGCCCGGCTGCGGGCGGCGGGCGCGGTGGTCGTCGGGCTGACGAACGTGCCCGAACTGTGCGTCTTCGGCACCACGGAGGGCCCGTACGGCATCGCCCGCAATCCGTGGGACCCCTCCCGCACGGCGGGCGGCTCCTCCGGGGGCAGCGCGGCGGCCGTGGCCGCGGGGCTCGTGCCGCTCGCGCTGGGCAACGACGGGATGGGCTCCCTGCGCATCCCGGCCGCGAACTGCGGTCTGGTCACGCTGAAGCCGGGGCACGGGGTGGTGCCGGCGGGGATCGGCGACGGCGACTGGTTCGGCATGTCGGAGAACGGCCCGCTGGCCACGACGGTCGAGGACCTGCGGCTGATGCTGGCCGTCCTCGCGGACACGGAGTTCGAACGGCCGGGGGAAGGGACCCGCCGGAAGATCGCCGTCGGCTTGCGCAGTCCGCTCGCGGGGGTGAGCGTGAGCCGTTCGTATACGACCGCGGTCCGGCAGGCGGCCGGGGTGCTGGCCCGGGCGGGGCATCAGGTGCGGCGGGCCGAGCCGCCGTACCCGCTCTCCCTGGGGGTGACCGCGCTCCAGCACTGGACGGCGGGCACGGCGGTGGACGCCCAGGGCCTGGACCGGGCGCGACTGGCCCGCCGGACCCGGGTCCACGCGGCCGTGGGCCGCCGGTTCGTCCGGCAGGTCCGCACCGGCGCGGCGCGCGAGCGGCTGCGGGCCCGGCTGACGCCGTTCCTCACCGAGTACGACGTGCTGCTCACCCCGGCCCTCGCCCGCCGCTCCCCGCAGGCCGGGCCGTGGCACGAGCGCGGCTGGCTGCGCAACGTCCTGGCCAACACCGCCTACTCGCCCTTCACCCCGCCGTGGAACCTGACCGGCTGGCCCGCGATGTCCGTGCCGGCCGGGAGCCTGCCCTCGGGCGCCCCCTGCGCCGTACAGCTCGTGGGGCGGCCGGGCACGGAGGCGGTGCTGCTGGAGCTGGCGCGGGAGTTGGAGGAACTGAGCCCGTGGCGGCGGACGGCACCGGTGGCGGAGCCGGACGAGGGGCCGGCGCCCGACAGGTGACACCCGGCGGACCGGACCGACGGGCGTGTCCGGGAGGCGGGACGGGGGATGCGCGGCCGGTGTCCGAGCGACGACACGGGACGCGCGTCCGGTGTCCGAGGGGCGGGAGGCCGGATGCGGCCGGTGGCCGGCCGCTGCCTGTCCGGTCCGCGTGGGCGTGCGTCTGTCACGCCCACGCGGGCGGCGATCGCGAGGGGACCGACCCGGGGGTCAGTCCACGCTCGGCAGGATGTGGGGCTCGGCGAGGTCGTCCTCGTACCCCGCGAGGCGGATCGGGGCGGACCGGGCCCACACGTCGAGGCTGCCGAGTTCTCCGGGCCGGCGGCCCGCGCGCTCCGTGTGCTCCTCGGGGCGCTGCTCGCGATTCGTCTTCTCCGGTGTCACCGCGCACTCCTTATGTGTCGGGTCACCCTCGGGGCGTACCGGACAGTCTGCGCTCCGGCTCTGGACGCCCGCTCGGGTCTGGATGGAAGGCCAGTTCGGACGCGGTGGCGCCGGTTCCTCTGTCAGAGCAGGCCGTTGTCCGGCGGCTCGCCCCAGGACGGACGGTGGGTGTGGGTGGAACCCCGTGCTGGTGTCCGTCGGCTCCAGGTTAACCAAATGAGCGGGCATCCGCTCGATAGGGAGTGCAAACAAGCTGTAACCGATATGCTTCCGACCGCTCCTCAATACCCCCTAATATGGGGCCTTTTGAAACAAGCCGCTCACTCGGACGACGCGGCGAATCACCCGTGTGGCCTACAGCGGCGAACACCTCTTCAAGTCCCGTTGGCCCGGCGGCAAGCTCGTCATGGTGTGCTGGCGCCGCAACGGCTGTCTCGCGGAAGGGCTGACGCATGGAGCTGCGCAGTGTCGAGGAGCTGATGGACCTGCTGCACGCCGGACGGCCCCGGCACGCGCTGCGGACCGCGGCGCTGCTGCGCCGCAGCCGTCCCGCCGACAAGGAGCTCCAGGTGGCCGGGCTGGTGCGGGGCATCGGGCCGGTGCTCTGCCCCGGCGAGGAGGAGGACCGGGCGCGCAGCGCGGCCGAGGCGGTGCGCGCCCTGCTCGGGGAGCGGGTGTTCCGGCTGGTCCGCGGGGACACAGTGGACCCGGCGGACCCGGTGGACCCGGCCGACGACGACGCGCTGCGGCTGCGCCAGGCCGTCGAGGAGGGCCGTACGGCCGGCTTCGACGCGGGCGTGCTGGAGGACTGGCGCACGGTGCTGGAACTGGTGGCGGCCCGCCACGCGCGGCTCGGCGCGGTCGACTGAGGACACGGCAGCCGCCGCGGCCCACGCGCCGCGCCGCCGCGGTTCACGCCGGGGCGCCACCGTGCGGCGGCACCGCGCCTTCGTCTACCACTTGCCGGGTGCGTAGTCCTTCAGGAAGACGCCGTACAGGTCCTCGCCCGCCTCGCCCCGCACGACCGGGTCGTAGACGCGGGCGGCGCCGTCGACCAGGTCGAGCGGTGCGTGGAAGCCGGCCTCGGCGAGGCGCAGCTTGTCGTAATGGGGGCGCTCGTCGGTGATCCAGCCGGTGTCGACCGAGGTCATGAGGATGCGGTCGGTCTCGAACATCTCGTGGGCGCTGGTCCGCGTCACCATGTTCATCGCGGCCTTGGCCGCGTTGGTGTTCGGGTGGCCCGCGCCCTTGTAGCCCCGGCTGAAGACGCCCTCCATGGCCGAGACGTTCACGACGTACGCCCGTCCGCTCGCCGCCTTCCTGGCGGCGTCCGCCATCGCCGGGCGGAGCTTGCTGATCAGGATGAACGGCGCCGTGTAGTTGCACAGCTGGGTCTCCAGCAGCTCCACCGGGGAGATCTGCTCGATGGTCTGCACCCAGGTGTTGGAGTCCACGACGTCGGGAAGCAGGCCGCCCGCGTCGATGGCGGTGCCGTCGAGGTGCCGGGCGACGCTGGCGTTGCCCGCGACCAGGGCGAGGTCGGCGACCTTCTGCGCGTCGAGGCCGCTGGTGCCGGCGGGCAGCGCGGCCAGGCCGTCGACCGCGCCGGAGTTGAAGGCTCCGATGACGTGGTGGGCGGGCAGCTCGCCGGCGGGCAGCGGGGCGCTCTCGCCCTCGACCAGGGCGGCGTAGGCGGAGGGCAGGCGGCGAACGGTCTGCGTGGCGTTGTTGATCAGGATGTCCAGCGGGCCGCCCTCGGCGACCTGGTCGGCCAGCGCGACGACCTGGCCGGGGTCGCGCAGGTCGATGCCGACGACCTCCAGGCGGTGGATCCAGTCCGCCGAGTCCTCCATCGCCTTGAAGCGGCGGATGGCGTCCTTGGGGAAGCGCGTGGTGATGGTGGTGTGCGCACCGTCACGGAGCAGGCGCAGCGCGATGTACATGCCGATCTTGGCCCGGCCGCCGGTGAGCAGGGCGCGCTTGCCCGTGAGGTCGGCCCGGGCGTCCCGCTTGGCGCGGTTCTCGGCGGCGCACTTCTGGCAGAGCTGGTGGTAGAAGTAGTCGACCTCGACGTAGCGCTGCTTGCAGATGTAGCAGGAGCGCGGGCGCTGGAGTATGCCCGCGATCCGGCCGGCCTCGACCTTGGAGGAGGGCAGGATGCCCTCGGTCTCGTCGTCGATGCGCTCGGCAGAGCCGGTGGCGGTGGCCTCGGTGACGGCGCGGTCGTGGGCGGTCTTGGCGGCCCGGCGCTCCTGGCGGCGGCGCTGCTTCACCGTCCGGTAGATGTGCGAGGTGGCACGGCGGACCGCGATCGCGTCGGGGTGGTCGACGTCGAGCCGGTCCAGTTCCTCCAGCACGCTGAGGCAGACGGCCAGCCGCTCCGGGTCGATACCGGGCCCGTAGACCGCCTCGTCCATGGCGGCGTCCGTGGGCACGTCCATCGCCGCCGAGCCGTCGTCTGTCACCGTCATCGCGCTGCCGCTTCCCTGGTCACCCGCGCAGCGCTCCGACTCGCGCCCGCTTTCGAACAGCGAATTTTACGGAGCCGGGCCCGGGGCACCAAACCGCTGCGCTGAGCGATCACGGCGGGAGGGCGGGTCGGCTCCCGTGGAGGTACGCGCGTTCGGCGGGACGGCCCGGCCGCCGGGTCCCGACGGAACGGCCGCCGACCGGGGGCGAGCGCGGGATGCCTCCGGCGGGGGGCGAGCGCGGGATGCCTCCGGCGGGGCGGGCACGGGATGCCTGCGGCGGGGGCGGGCACGGCGGGATGCCTGCGGCGGGGGCTGAAGGGCGGTCGCCCACGAGACGGCTGCGGCACACGGGACGGGATGACGGCGACCAGGGCGGGACGCCTGCGGCGGGAGCGGGCACGGCGGGATGGCTGCGGCGGGAGCGGAAGGGCGGTCGCCCACGAGACGGCTGCGGCACACGGGACGGGACTGTGGCGTCCCGGGCGGACCGGTGCGGCCCATGACGATGGGCGGCGCCCCTGGCGGGAGGGCTGCGGATCATCCAGCCGATGCGGCAGCCGTGGGGCACCATTGCGGCCCACAGCAATGCGCGGCACCCCGACGGAACAGCTGCGGAACACCGACCGCAGCAGCAGCCCGGGCGGAACATCCCGGCCTACGGCAATACGCCGCACCGCCAGCGGAACAGCTGGGGCTCACGGACCGGGGCGGACCGGTGCGGCCCACGGCGAAGGGCGGCGCCCCTCGTGGGACGGAATGCGGATCACCCAGCCGGGGCGGCGGCCGGGGCAGGACACCTCGGCCCACAGCAATACGCCGCGCCCCCTGCCGAACAGCTGCGGAACGGCAGCCGGGGTGGGACGTCGCCGTCGCCGCCCCGGGCCGTGCCCGCGGCCGGAAGGAAACCGCTGCCGCGACCGCACGGGCCACGGCGGGCCTCACCCGCGGCACCGGCGGC
>NZ_JBEXKG010000077.1:0-36368 GCF_040609555.1 Streptomyces sp. NPDC004658 | reverse complement strand
TGCCGAGGCCGCCGGTCGCGCCCGTGATCAGCGCGACCTTTCCGTCAAGTCGTGTTCCTGTCAGGGATAGCCCTCGGTCCGCGCGGCCGGACTGCGCGGCGGGCTGCTGTCCTGGGACGGCAAGGTGACCGACGACGCCCGTCTGGTGACCGCCCTGGCCCGGACGGCCGCCGCGCACGGTGCCCGGGTGCTGACCCGGGTACGGGCGCTGGAGCTGACCGGGACCGGCGCCCGCATCCGCGACGAACTCACCGGCGAGGAGGGCGAGATCAGGGCCCGCGCCGTCATCAACGCCACCGGGGTGTGGGCGGGCGCCCTCACCGACGGCATCCGCGTACGGCCCTCCCGCGGCACCCACCTGGTGCTGCGCTCGGAACGGCTCGGCGCCCTGCCGGCCGGACTGCACGTCCCGATACCCGGGGAGACCAACCGCTTCGTGCTGGTCCTGCCCCAAGGGGACGGCCGGGTGTACGTGGGCCTCACCGACGAACCGGTCGACGGCGGGATCCCGGACGTGCCGGAGGTACCCGAGACCGACATCGGCTTCCTCCTGGACGTGCTCGGATCGGTCCTCGACGCCCCCGTGTCCCGGGACGAGGTCGTCGGCGCCTTCGCCGGGCTGCGCCCGCTGCTGGACACCTCCGCGCACGACGGCCCGGAGGGGGCGGTCCGTACGTCCGACATCTCCCGCCGGCACGCGGTGCTGACCTCGTCCGACGGTGTCACCACGGTGGTCGGCGGCAAGCTCACCACCTACCGGAGGATGGCGCAGGACGCCGTGGACGCCGCGGCCGAGGCCCGGGGCCTGCGCGCCGCGCCCTCCCCCACGGCCGCGCTGCCCCTGGTCGGCGCCGCCGCCCCCGAACGCCTGCGCGTGCTGCCCGCACCGCGCCGCCTGGTCCTGCGCTACGGCACCGAGGCCGTGGCGGTCCACGCCCTCGCCGCCCAGGACCCCGCCCTGGCCGAGCCGGTGCTCCCGGGCCACCCCGTCACCCGCGCCGAACTCCTCTGGGCGGTGCGCCACGAGGGCGCCCTGGACGAGTCCGACCTCCTGGACCGCCGCACCCGCATCGGTGTGGTCCCGGACGACCGCGCCCAGGCTCTCCCCACGGCCCGGGACTTCCTCGGGAGGGCGACGCCGGTGCGCCCCTGACGCGCGCCTCCGCGTCCCCGCCGCCCGGTGTTCGATGGCCGGGAGGTATCGCCCGGGCGTCGTTCGGGACATCCCGTTCCGCCCGTGCCGCGGGCCCACGGACCCGGCAGCAGCCCCAGCCGTTCCGCAGGGAGGCGAGCGGACCGGGGAGGGGTCGGTGTGCGAGGCGCCGGCTCGAGCCGTCGCCGAGGGTGTGCCGCCCGGCGGCTGGGCGCTGGACGACGGAGTGGGTGCGGTGTTCGCGGACGGATGTCCGGCGGAGGCGGTGACGCGGAGGCCGGGGGCTCGGCTGGACCGGGTGGAGACGGCGGCACCGGGCGAGCCGGGCCGCGTTCACGAGCGCCCGGTGACCTGCCGGTCCCTCGGTGCGGTCGCGTGATCCGGCGTCAGAGCAGGCGGCGGATGTCGCCGCGGACGCGGTAGAAGCCGCCCGCCGCAGGGTGCAGGGCGTCCACGACGTACCGTGCGCCGGGTTCGCGTATCGCGCGCGGGAACTGCACGTTCCAGGAGGGGTCGTAGCCGTCGGAGACCACGTGCACGCGCAGTCGGCCGCTGTCCTGGACGCACTCGACCACGACCGAGCCCGCGGGCGCCTGGGCGACCGTGGCCACCGCGGCGACCGCCGTGGCCGGGGCGTACGTCGGCGTGGCGGCGGCGAGCTTGACGTCCCGCACCGCGGGCACCGTGCCCTGCTGGGCCGCCGAGACGGCCGCCTCGCTCGCGTCGACGCACACCAGCGATCCGTCGGTGGTGACCAGGTACAGCCGTTCGTCGCGGTACTGCATGGAAAGCGCCGAGCCGCTGCCCGTGCCGAGCTTCCACAGGCGGGTGCCGTCCCGGTCGAAGCAGTAGACGGACGAGGCCGCGTCCCCGGCGAACACGAACCGGCCGCCGGGCGAGGTGGCGCACGAGTACACGGCGCTGTCGCACGCGTACGTCGCCTCGATGGCGCCGGTGTCCTTGGACAGCCGCTGGACCACGCGGTGCGCGGTGCCGGCGTACACCGCGTCCTGTTCCTGCCAGCCGAAGAGCACGCCGCCCTTCGTCGGGGTGTGCCACAGTTCGCCGCCGCCGTCCGGGGCGTACGCGGTGACGCCCCGGTGGTGACCGTGGTAGACGGCCCGGTCGTCGGCCCGGACCATCCAGGCGTGTTCGCCCTGGCTGCGCCGGGACCACTGGTGTTCGTCCTCGTGGTCGATGACGGTGAGCCGGCCGGCGCGGTCCGAGACGTCCAGGACGCCCTCGTGGATGTCCAGCCAGAAGATGTCGACGTCGGCGGCGATGTCGTAGGCGGCGAAGGGGAGTTTGGAGGACAGGTCGTAGACCTTGCCGTCGTCGCAGCCGGCGTAGATCCAGAAGTCGTCCGCGACCAGGCACTTCACCCCGTCGGGCAGGCTGTACCGGGCGAGGACGGCGCCCTGGTGGTCCAGGGTGTAGACGTCGCCGGCCTGGTTGCCCACCCAGCAGCGGTCGTCGTCGACGTGGATGCCGAACGCGGCGGAGCCGGTGCGGAAGCGCCACAGCACCGGGGCCACGGCACGGGCGGTGGAGGGCGCGGAGCTGACCTGGCGGCGGGTGACCGCGCGGGGTGCCCGCTGTCCCGGGACCGCCGGGGCGTATCCCTTGCGGACCTTCTCCCCCACCTTCCTCGCGGCGGCTGCCCGCGCCTTCTCCGCGGTCGGGAACGTCGTCGTCTGCGTCTGTCCGGCGGCGCCGATCCTGCCGTACCGCACGGTCACCACCTGTCCGTCGACGGTGACTTCGTAGAACTTGTGGGCGCCGTCGCCCTCCTGCGACAGCTCCAGGTACGTCGTCGACACCGTGGATGCCGTGGTCGCCGTGGACGCCGTGGACGCCGTGGACATGGCACACCCCTCCCCCAGACGGACCCGCGGCCGTTCCAGCAGGTCCTCAACTGCTCCTCACCGTAAAGGCCCCCACTGACAATCACCCCGGACGCCCGGCCCCGGGACCGGTCCGGGGCCGGGCGCGTTCGGTGTCAGGTGGGGGTCACCCGGTCTCGTCCAGCCGCGGCACGTTCGCCCCGGAGTGAAACCTAGGCCGCCAGCTGGGGGTACAGCGCGGCCAGGTCTCCGGAGAGGCCCGCCTTGACCTGTCGGCTGATGTCGTCCGCCAGCACCTCGTACGCACCGGCCTCCACGCCGTCGAGGGCGAGCGCGGCGACGTCCCGGGGGGCGGACTTCGGCCCGTCCACGTGCGCCGCCATGTCGGTGTCGACATAGCCGACGTGCAGGCCGGTGACCCCGATGCCCCGGGCGCCCAGCTCCAGGCGGAGCGAGTTGGTCTGCGACCACAGGGCCGCCTTGGTGGCGCTGTAGGAGCCGGCGATGCCGAGCCAGGAGAGGACGGAGTGGACGTTGAGGAGGTGTCCGCCACCGTTGCGCTCGATGGCCGGCACGAAGGCGCGGGTGACCATCAGCGGTCCGTAGAAGTTGGTCTCGAACTCGCGGCGCACGTCCTCCACCGCGGCGTCCAGGAAGGAGCGCGCGCCGACCGAGATGCCGGCGTTGTTGATCAGGACGGTGACATCCTGCGCCTGCGCCGCGGCGGCCGCGACGGACTCGGGGTCGGTGACCTCCAGCGCGAGCGGTACGGCGTCGGGGTGCGTGACGCTGCGCGGGTCGCGGGCCGTGGCGTACACCTTGGCGGCGCCGCGCGCGTACAGCTCCTCCACCAGCGCCTTGCCCAGACCGCGGCTGCCGCCGGTGACCAGCGCGACAGAGTTCTTGATCGAGGTCATGTTCATCTCCACAGTCGGAAACCGATCAGTTTCCCCCACCGTAAACCGATCGGTTTCGCGTGGCAAGGCCGGCAGCCCCGACATGTCTCGTGGGGTGCGCGGGCGCGCGCGAACGGTGCGATGAGGGCGTGTGACCGTGCGAGGTCCGGCGGGGCGGGGAACGGCCCGAGCGCATGGATTCACCGTTCCCCGCTCCCGCCGGTCGGCCCGCCACCGCCGAGCGGCCAGGCGACGTGCCGGTCCATGGGGTCGCCCTCCGCGGGCGTTCCGGATCCCGACCCTGTTCCGACCCTGCGACGGCGCGCCCGCGCGAGCCACCCGGAGGGGTCCGGCCGGGTGAGGTGACGCACGGGCGCCCCGTCCCGGCCCGGACGGCACAGGTCCGGCACTGACGCCCCCGCGTCGCCCGAGGTCGGCGGCCTGCGGGAACTCCCGACGGGGTGACGGAAGTTGAGCGGTGGTGTGGGAAGCTGTGCGCGGCCGTGTGCGGACCGAGGCCGTGACGGCCGTCGAGAGGAGCTCAGCGTGACAGAGGACGGCTTCGAGGCCGTGAACGCCGTGAACATCGACACCAGCAAGCCGCATCCCGCGCGGATCTACGACTATCTGCTGGGCGGCAAGGACCACTACGAGGTCGACCAGCGGGCCGGTGAGCAACTCGCCGCCGCGGCGCCCGAGGCACGGGTCGGTGTACGGGCCAACCGGGCCTTCCTGCAGCGCGCCGTCCGGCACGTCGTCGGCAGCGGGGTCCACCAGATCCTGGACATCGGCACCGGGCTGCCCACGTCGCCCAACGTGCACGAGGTGGCGCAGTCGGTGGACCCGGACGTCCGTGTGGCCTACGTCGACAACGACCCGATCGTGGCCGCGCACGGCAACGCCCTGCTCAGCCGGTCCGGCACGACCCGCATCATCCTCGGCGACCTGCGGGAACCGCGGGCCGTCCTGGACCACCCCGACGTCCGCCAGCTCATCGACTTCGACCAGCCGGTCGCCCTGCTCCTCGTCGCCGTCCTGCACTTCCTCACCGACGCGGACCGGCCCGCCGAGATCGTCGCCACGCTGCGCGACGCGCTGCCCGCGGGCAGCTTCCTGGTGCTCTCGCACGCCACCGGGGACTTCGCCGACCGCAGCGCCGCGCAAGCCGTGTACTCCCACGCGACCGCATCCCTGAACCTGCGCACCCGCGCCGAGGTGGAGCGGTTCTTCGAGGATTTCGACCTCGTCGAACCGGGCCTGGCCCAGGTCCCCTTCTGGCGCCCGGACACCCCGCCGCCGCCCCACTCGGCGGAGATCGGCTTCTACGGCGCCGTGGCCCGCAAGACCGCCTGACCGCCTGACCGACGGACCCGCGCACGCTCCCCGCGGCGCGCGGGCCGACGACGGGGGTCGCTCACGGGGTCTTCTCGACGTGATCGGCGGACGGCTGCCGCCTGCGGGGGCGCGCGGCTACCGACTGCGGGGGCGCGCGGCTACCGCGTGCGGGTGGGTACGGCTGCCGCCCGCGGGGGTGCCGGGACCGCGCGCGGCGATACGGCTCCCGCCCGCGAGGGCCGTGCGGCGGCTGCCGCCTGCTGCGGGGGTGCCGCTACCACCTGCGGGGGTGCGGCTGCTGCCCGCCGGCAAGTGCGGGGAGCCCGGTCCAGCGGACACCTTATCGACGCGCACGCGCGTACAGGCTCCACCTCCCCGGCGCCTCCTATGTCCGGCACTCCTCCTCTCCCGGCACTCCCCCACCCCCGCTCCACACCCCCGTCCGCTTGGTGGCCCCGAGCCGCTGGTGCCACGCTGGGAGGAAAGGTGTCCGATGAGGGACGCTGGAGGGTCGATGGGGCGTGATGTCCCGGCGCTCGTCTTCACCCGCGAGGACCGCCGCCGGTATCGGATCAAGATGCAGGAGTGCCTGGACGCCTTCGCGCAGATGCTGCGGGAGGCACGGTTCGAGTCGGAGCGGCCACAGGTCGGCCTGGAGATCGAGCTGAACCTGGTGGATGCCGACGCCGAGCCGGCGATGCGGAACAGCGATGTGCTGGAGGCGATCTCCGACCCCGCCTGGTCCACCGAGCTGGGCCGCTTCAACCTGGAGATCAACGTTCCGCCCCGGCGGCTGACGGCGGGCGGCCCGGACGCCTGGGAGTCGGAGATCCGGGCCGCGCTGAACCACGCCGACCAGCGGGCCCGCTCCGTCGGCACCCGCCTGCTCATGGTCGGGATCCTGCCCACGCTGCGTCACGAGGACATCGGCGAGGACACCCTGTCGGAGAACCCCCGCTACCGCCTGCTCAACGACCAGGTCTTCGCGGCCCGCGGCGAGGACCTGCGCATCGAGATCGACGGAGCCGACCGGCTGCACACCTACGCCGACACGATCACCCCGGAGGCCGCGTGCACGAGCACGCAGTTCCATCTGCAGGTGTCCCCGGAGGAGTTCGCCGCCTACTGGAACGCGGCGCAGGCGATCGCGGGGGTGCAGGTGGCGCTCGCGGCCAACTCCCCGTTCCTGTTCGGCAAGGAGCTGTGGCACGAGACGCGGATCCCGCTGTTCGAGCAGGCCACCGACACCCGCCCGGAGGAGATCAAGGTGCAGGGGGTACGGCCCCGGGTGTGGTTCGGGGAGCGGTGGATCACCAGCGTCTTCGATCTGTTCGAGGAGAACCTGCGGTACTTCCCGGCCCTCCTGCCCCTGTGCGACGAGCAGGACCCGGCGCAGACGCTGGACCGCGGCGACGTCCCCGAGTTGTCCGAACTGACCCTGCACAACGGCACGATCTACCGCTGGAACCGGCCGGTCTACGCCGTCGCGAACGACCTGCCGCACATCCGGGTGGAGAACCGGGTGCTGCCCGCCGGGCCGACCGTGGCCGACACCCTCGCCAACGGCGCCTTCTACTACGGCCTCACCCGGGCCCTGGTCGAGGAGGACCGGCCGGTGTGGTCGCGGATGTCCTTCTCGGCCGCCGAGGACAACCTGCACGCCGCCGCCCGGCACGGCATCGACGCGCTGCTGTACTGGCCCGGGATGGGCGAGGTGCCGGTGCCGGAGCTGGTGCTGCGGCGGCTGCTGCCGCTCGCGCACCGCGGGCTGGAGCACTCCGGCATGGACGCGGCGTGGCGGGAGCCGCTGCTCGGTGTCATCGAGCAGCGGTGTGTGACGGCACGCAACGGAGCGGTGTGGCAGAAGGAGATGTTCCATCACATCGCCGGCACCACGCACGCCGGCCGGCACGAGGCGCTGCGCCGGATGACCCAGGTGTACATCGACTACATGCACCTCAACGCGCCGGTGCACACCTGGCCGGTCGACTGATGCGGGGCGGGCGGCCGGCGCCGGGTGATCGCCGGCGGGCGCACCGGTCAGCCGTGGGACGGTGAGCGCGGTGTGAGGACGCTGACCGCCCTGTCGAACGCCGAGTCGCGGTCGTGCGCGAACTCCTCCTCGGTGAAGACCGGTTCGGTGAGCTGCGGCGGGATGCCCGTGCCGTCGAAGGTGCGGCCGGTACGGGTGAGGTACTCCTCGTTCGGGAGCACGAAGAGCATGCCGTCGGCCAGGCGCCGCATCATGACGTCCGAGAAGACGCCCTGGGTGGGCCGGCCGATGCGCACGGTGCGCCCGGGCCGGTCGAGCAGGGCCTGGGTGAAGGTCTCGCCGGCGCTGACGGTGGATCCGCCCGTGAGGACGGCGACAGGGCCGGTGTACCGGGGGGCGTCGGCCGGGACGACGGGCACGGGTTCGGGGCGGGTGTGCCGGGTGGGGTCGGACGGATCGTTGCGGACGCGTTTGGCGTAGGCGGTGTACGCGGTGTCCGTGAGCCGTGCGGCGATGCGGAGGCCGAGGACGTCGGAGCCGCCGCCGTTGACGCGCAGGTCGATGATCAGGCCCTTCAGGTGCCGGGTGCGGGCCGGGGTGAGAACGGTGTCGAGCGTCCGGTCGAGTTCGGCCTGCTCCGCACTGTAGGGCGCGTCGGCTCCGGCGTAGCCGCCGAAACCGGAGATCCGCAGGTAGCCGAGGTCTGCGCGCAGGTCGGCGTAGGTGATCCGCCCGGCGGCGAAGTCCTGGCGGCCGGTGGCGTCCTTCAGGTCGCGGGCCACGACGAACTTCTTGACCTTCGCGTCCAGTTCCCGGGTCGGCGGCTCCGTGCCGGGCCGCACCTCGGCGAAGACCCGGTCGCCGTCCTTGACCGCCACGTGGGCGTCGTACAGGGGCCGGAGCATGCGGCTGAAGATGTCGAAGAGTTCGGTCCTGGTGGTGTTCCGGTGGACCTGCGGCCGGTACCGGTCGCGGACGGCGTGCCAGTCGACGCCCTTCTGGGCGAAGAAGGGGTAGTTCTCCTCGAAGGTCTGCCAGAGCACGTCGAAGTCGGCGCGCGGGTCGCTGGAGGGCGGGCGCGTGCAGGCGGCGGGAAGGGCCCGGATCCGGGTCAGCCGGCGGTGTCCGGCCGAGCCGTCCGCGGTGAGCCGGGCGTGCGCGCGGCCGGCGGCCCGCACGGTGAGGACGGTGCCGTCCGGCGTGGTGTAGGTGCCGGGGCCGGTCCGCCGTGCCGTGTCGCCCGCCATGCAGCTGACGGCTGTGGTCTGGTACTCGCGCAGTCCTGCCCCGCCGAGGACGAGCAGGGTGCCGTAGCCGTCCATGCGCCACACGCCGTCGGTGGCCGCGGGCGGGCCCTGTGGCGCGGCGGACGCGGCGGGTAAGGCGGTGACGGCGAGGGTCAGGGCGGCCACGGTGGCCGTGACGATGCGCACGAGGAGGGTTCCTTCCGGTACGGCCGTTTGCGGAACACCACCGTGTCCGGGACCCGCCTCCCCCCGCCATCCGGCGAACCGGTGCACCGTCCGGGGGGACACCCCCCTGGCGCCCGCTCCCGTCTCGTGTCCGGCAAGGCGCCTCTGCGCGCCTCAAAACGAGTCGTCCGGCACCAGCCCCCCGGAGGAACCACCTAGTTCCGCGCGCCGGCCGGCTGTTCCAGGTTCGTCTCGGGGCAGCCCGCCGCCTCGGGCAGGTGGGCCTTGGCCCACTCGGCCAGTTTGCGCAGGGCGGGCTCCAGGGCGGCGCCGGACTCGGTCAGCCGGTAGGACACGCGCAGCGGGGGACCCTCGTCGACCTCGCGGAGCACGAGGCCGGCCGCGGCCAGTTCGGCGAGCCGGTCGGCGAGCATGCGTTCGCTGATGCCGGGGATGGCCCGCCGCAGGTCGGCGAAGTACGCGGGCTGCTCGACGAGGACGGCCACGATCGGGCCGCTCCAGCGTTTGCCGAGCAACTGGAAGACACGGGTGATGCCGTCGTCCACCCGTTTGCACGCCGCGCTGTCGTGGTTCTGCTCCGCCGCCATGCCCCCAGCCTACTACCCCACCGTAGGGGGCTGAGAAAAAGTAAGTCGATGTGTTAAACATAGCTATGTACGAAACGTTAGCCGGCGTCTTCCGGCGTCAGGCCGTCCTGCCCATTTCTGGAGAAATCCCCATGCCCACCCTGCTGCACATCGACTCGTCCGTGTTCTCGACCGAGGCGTCGGCTTCCCGCGCCGTGACGAAGGCCTTCCGCGAGCACTGGGAGGAGCAGCACCCGCAGGGCACGGTCGTCTACCGCGACCTGGCCGCGGAACCCGTCCCGCACCTCTCGGCGGAGGCACACCTCGCCGGATTCGTCCCGCCGTCCGAGCACAGCCCCGAGCAGGCCGCCGCCTTCGCGGAGCGCATCAAGCTGATCGAGGAGCTGGAGCAGGCCGACGCGGTGCTGATCGGCGCCCCGATGTACAACTACACGATCCCGTCGACCCTCAAGGCCTGGCTGGACAACGTGATCCTGTTCGGCCGCACCGCGGGCGAGGCGCCGTCCGCCAAGGGCACCCCGGTGACCGTCGTCGCCAGCCGGGGCGGCTCCTACGCCCCGGGCACCCCGCGCGAGGGGTACGAGTACGTCCAGAACTACCTCACGGCCGTCCTCGCCGACGCCCTGGGCATGGACCTGGACTTCATCGTCCCGGAGCTGACCATGGCCCCGCAGAACCCGGCGATGGCCGAGCTGATCCCGCTGTACGAGGCCTCCCGCGACCAGGCCTTCGAGGCCGCGGCCGGCAAGGCCAAGCAGCTCGCGGAGCGCCTCGCGGCCTGACCCTCCCCGTACGCACGACGGACCCCGGGCCCGGGCGGCCCGGGGTCGCGCGCGTGAGCGGCCGGCCGGGCCGCGCTCAGGCCAGGACCAGCACCAGCGGAACGCCCGGGCACGGCACCAGCCGCAGGCCGTCGTACCCACCGGGCCGTCCCAGGGTGAGGAGTGCGCCGAAGTCCGGGCCCTTGGTGAGGGAGCCGGCCAGGTGGGCGGGGTCGGCGGAGGCGGCGACCCGGCCGCGGGCGTTCACCAGACGGGCCGGCCGGGACAGGCTCCGCAGCAGCGGGAGCACGGCCGCCTCGAAGTGCCGCAGGTACACGTCGGCTGCGGCCACTCCGGCGAACCGCCCCTGGACCCTCACCGGTTCGGACAGGGTGAGGCTGTACTCGTCGGAGCACAGGTAGTCCACGTACGGTCCGGCGACGGCGCGGTGTCCGGTGTCGCGGGGCAGCGCGAACCAGTCCCAGTGCGTGTAGTCGGAGTAGGCCGACCGCCCGGGGTCGAGATCGAGGAGGAGGGGGCGTACGGCACCGTCGGCGCCCGCCTGCCACCACTCCAGCCAGGCCGGGACGTCGGCCAGCAGGCCGGGGGCCGCGACGAAGCCGACGCCGGAGACCAGGTCCTCGTGGTTCAGCCGCAGATGGAGACCGGGGCGCAGCGCGGCGAGGTCGCGGCTGGCGGGCCGGCGCCCCTCGGCGGCCACCCGCTCCAGGAGGGCCGCGGTGTCGGCACGGGTGGCGGCGACCGACGCGAAGACGGCCTCCAGCGCGCCGCACACCTGCGCGGCCACCCACGCCTCGGGGTCCGTCGCGACAGTGGCGAGCCCGGCGCTGACGCCCATGGTGTCCTCCAGCGGACGAAGAACCGGACGCGGCGCGGTCAGAGGGTGAGACGCACGGCGACGAGCCGCGCCGTCGACTCCCTGACGCACCGCTCGGCCAGCGTGCCGGCCGTTTCGTGCGCCCCATCTTGCACGGCGGAGATGACGGCGCGGTGACGGTCCGCAACTTCTTCACGATATGCGTCGTCGGCGAGGACGAGGCAGAGCAGGGCGCCCACCTCGCTCTGGAGGGCGACCTGTTCGCGGGTGAGCCGGGCGGACTGCGCGGCGGCGGCGAGTTCCACGTGGAAGCGGCCGTACAGCCGGCTGCGCGCCGCCGCGTCCTCGGCGTGCGCCAGCTCCTCGGCCGTACGGCGCAGGGGCTGGAGGTCGGCGGGTTCGGTGCGCTGGGCGGCGAGCCGGGCGGCGGCGCCGGACAGGGCGGCCCAGTGGTCGCCGAGGTCGCGCAGCTCCTCGGTGCTCCAGCCACGCAGCCGTGTCCTGAGGCGGTCGTCGGCGGGGACCTCGGGCAGGGAGACGAAGCTGCCGCCGCCACGGCCCCGGCGGGTGGTGACCAGGCCCTGCTGCCGCAGCGCCATGAGCGCCTCGCGCAGGGTGACCGTGGAGACGCCGAGCTGTCCGGCCAGTTCGCTCTCGCCGGGGAGCTGTTCGCCGTCGGCGAGGAGGCCCAGCTCGATGGCGTCGCCGAGGCGGCGGACGACCGCGTCCACACGGGCCCGGCTGTCCACCGGGCTGAAGACCGCCTTGCGGGCGCCTCCGTCGATCTCGTGCTGCCTCACGGTCACCACCTCGTGCGTTGACTCAAGCTTTACCCTAAGGGGACCTTGAGCTATGACCTATGACTTCATATGTTTACTGTCAACGTTCAGCGCGCCAGAAAGGTTCCCGTATGGAGGGAATGGCGATCCGGCTCCAGGGACTGCGCAAGTCGTTCGGCGGGACCACCGCCGTCGACGGGGTCGACCTGGAGATCCGGGACGGCGAGTTCTTCTCGATGCTCGGCCCGTCCGGCTCCGGGAAGACGACGGTGCTCCGGCTCGTCGCCGGGTTCGAGACCCCCGACCAGGGCCGGATCGAACTCGCCGGACAGGAGGTCACCGGCCTCGCCCCGTTCGAACGGGACGTGCACACCGTCTTCCAGGACTACGCCCTGTTCCCGCACATGACGGTCGAACAGAACGTCGCCTACGGCCTGCGGGTCCGCCGGACACCCAAGGCGGAACGCCTGGTCCGGGCCCGCAAGGCGCTGGCCGAGGTCCGCCTCGAAGGCTACGGCCAGCGGCGGCCCGCCCAGCTCTCCGGCGGGCAGCGCCAGCGCGTCGCACTCGCCCGCGCGCTCGTCGGCCGCCCCCGCGTCCTGCTCCTGGACGAGCCGCTCGGCGCGCTCGACCTGAAGCTGCGCGAGCAGATGCAGGTCGAACTCAAGGCCATCCAGCGGGAGGTCGGCATCACCTTCGTCTTCGTCACCCACGACCAGGAGGAGGCCCTGACGATGAGCGACCGGATCGCCGTCTTCGACCAGGGCCGCATCGCCCAGGTCGGCACCCCCGCGGAGATCTACGAACGCCCCGCGACCCCCTTCGTCGCCTCCTTCGTGGGCACCTCCAACCTGCTCGAAGGCGAGGCGGCCCAGCGGATCACCGGCTCCGCCGGCACGTACAACATCCGGCCGGAGAAGATCCGCGTCCTGAAGGAGTCCGCCGAGGCCGACGAGCCCGAGCACGCCACGGCCACCGGCACCGTCGCCGAGGTCGTCTACCTGGGCGACGCCACCCGCTTCCTGGTCGACCTGGACGGCGGCGGCCGGCTCACCGCGCTCCAGCAGAACCTGGAGACCTCCTCCGCGGACGTCGCCGCCTACCGCGGCACCCGGGTCCGCCTCCAGTGGCACCGCCGGCACGCCGTCCGGCTCCCCTCCTGACACCGTCCCCCTCCCCCTGGAGAACGCCGTGCGCCTCACCCGTACCCTGCGCGCCTCAGCCGTCTGCGCCGCCGCGCTGCTGCTCGCCGCCGCCTGCGACTCCTCCGGCTCCGGCGGCACGTCCGCCACCGGCCTGAACCCGCCCGACCTCAAGGCCCCCACCAAGCTGGGCAGGACCGAGGGCCAGGTCAACCTCATCGCCTGGGCCGGCTACGTCGAGGACGGCTCCAACGACCCCAAGGCGGACTGGGTCTCCGGCTTCGAGAAGCAGACGGGGTGCCAGGTCCACTCCAAGGTCGCCGCCAGCTCCGACGAGATGGTCAAGCTGATGAAGACCGGCGAGTACGACGCCGTCTCCGCCTCCGGCGACGCCTCGCTGCGCCTGATCGCCTCAGGGGACGCGGCCCCCGTCAACACCGACCTGGTCCCCCACTACAAGGACGTCTTCAGCGGGCTGAAGAACGGCGCCTGGAACTCCGTCAAGGGGAAGATGTACGGCATCCCGCACGGCCGGGGCGCCAACCTGCTGATGTACAACACCGCGAAGGTCAAGCCCGCGCCCATCTCCTGGTCCGCCGTCTTCGACGACGCCTCCCGCTACAAGGGGCACGTCACCGCGTACGACTCCCCCATCTACATCGCCGACGCGGCCCTGTACCTCAAGGCCACCAAGCCGGAGTTGAAGATCAAGGACCCGTACGCGCTCGACCAGAAGCAGTTCGACGCGGCCGTGGCACTGCTGAAGCAGCAGAACGCGAACGTGGGCGAGTACTGGAGCGACTACCTCAAGGAGGTCTCCGCCTTCAAGAGCGGGGACTCGGTCGTCGGCACCACCTGGCAGGTCATCGCCAACCTGGCCGCCTCCGAGGGCGCGAAGGTCAAGGCGCTGGTCCCGAAGGAGGGTTCGACCGGCTGGTCGGACACCTGGATGGTCTCCGCCAAGGCCAAGCACCCCAACTGCGCCTACAAGTGGCTGGACTGGATCGTCTCCCCCAAGGTCAACGCCCAGGTCGCCGAGTACTTCGGCGAGGCTCCCGCCAACTCCAAGGCGTGCGCCGAGACCAGCGACAAGAACTTCTGCACGGTCTACCACGCCGCGGACGAGAACTACTGGAAGAAGATCGCGTTCTGGAACACGCCCATCGAGCAGTGCCTCGACGGCCGCACGGACGTCCGTTGCGTGCCGTACGCGAAGTGGGTGCAGGCCTGGACCGAGATCAAGGGCTGAGCCGTGACGACCGATCTGCCGACCGCCGCCGGCCGGGGCACCGTCAGGCGGCTCGCCGGAACCCTGCACCGCAGACCCCGGCTGCGGCTGGCCCTCCTGCTCACCGCCCCGCTGCTGTGGCTCGCCGTCCTGTATCTCGGCTCGCTGGCGGTGCTGTTCGTCTCCGCCTTCTGGACGACGGACTCCTTCACCTCCCAGGTGGTGAAGGTCTGGTCGACGGACAACTTCCACGCGCTGTTCACGACACCGGTCTTCCGGCAGGTCGTCCTGCGCAGCGTCGGGGTGGCCCTCGCGGTGACCGCGCTGTGCGCGGTGATCGCCTTCCCGGTCGCCTTCTACACCGCGCGTGTGGCCCGGCCGAAGTGGCGTCCGCTGCTCGTCGTCGCCATCCTCACCCCGCTGTGGGCGAGTTACCTGGTCAAGGTGTACGCGTGGCGGCTGATCCTGTCCGAGGGCGGTCTCGCCGACTGGATGCTCGCACCGTTCGGGCTGAGCGGCCCCGGCTACGGCCTGCCGGCCACCGTCCTCACCCTGACCTACCTCTGGCTGCCGTACATGATCCTGCCGATCCACACGGCACTGGAACAGCTCCCGGCCAACCTGCTGGACGCCTCCGCCGACCTCGGGGCACGGCCGGGGCGCACCTTCCGCTCCGTCGTCCTGCCCATGGTGCTGCCCTCGGTCGCCGCCGGCTCGGTGTTCACCTTCTCGCTCAGCCTCGGCGACTACATCACCGTGCAGATCGTCGGCGGCAAGACCCAGCTGATCGGCAACCTCGTCTACTCCAACATCGAACTCAACCTGCCCATGGCCGCCGCCCTCGGCACCGTGCCCGTGGCCGTGATCGTCCTGTACCTGCTGGCGATCCGCCGTACGGGCGCCCTGAACAGCCTGTAGCCCGCCCGTACACCCGTCGGAAGCTGGAGAAGAAGAGCGCCATGCACCTCAGCCGCACCGCGCGCATCGCCCTGCGCATCGGCGCCGGGCTCGGCTTCGCGGTGATCTACGTCCCGCTGCTGCTCGTCCTGGTCAACTCCCTCAACCCGGACCGCAGCGCGAGCTGGCCGCCGCCGGGCCTCACCGTGCGCTGGTGGTCGGTGGCCGCGCACAACTCCGGTGCCCGCGAGGCCCTGTGGGTGTCGGTGAAGGCGGGGCTGGGGGCGACCGCCGTCGCGCTGGTCCTCGGCACACTGATCGCGTTCGCCGTGGCCCGGCACCGCTTCTTCGGCCGGGACACGGTGTCCTTCGTCGTGGTGCTGCCCATCGCGCTGCCCGGCATCGTCACGGGCATCGCCCTCAACTCGGCCTTCAGCACGGTGCTGGAGCCGCTCGGCGTGGGGCTCGGGCTGTTCACCGTGATCGTCGGGCACGCCACCTTCTGCATCGTCGTGGTCTTCAACAACGTGGTGGCCCGGCTGCGCCGTACGTCCGGCTCGTACGAGGAGGCGGCCATGGACCTCGGCGCGACCAGCTTCCGCGCCTTCGTGGACATCACCTTCCCGCTGGTCCGCTCCGCGCTGCTGGCGGGCGGCCTGCTCGCCTTCGCCCTGTCCTTCGACGAGATCGTGGTCACCACGTTCACCGCGGGGCCGGGCATCGAGACCCTGCCCATCTGGATCTTCGACAACATGACCCGGCCGCAACAGGCACCGGTGGTGAACGTCGTGGCCGCCGTCCTCGTCCTGCTGTCGGTGATCCCGATCTACCTCGCCCAGCGGCTGTCGGCGGACACGGCGACGTCCAGCCGGGTGTGAACGGCGGCGACACCCGCGCGGTGCGGGCCCCGGGGGCCGGGCCGATGCGAACCTGCGCCCATGAAGAACCCTCCCGCCATCACCCGTTACGTCGACCGGGTCACCGCCGGCCCGGGCGGCGCGATGACCGACGAGGCCGGCGTCATCACCGGCGACCTCACCGTCGCGACCATCCTGAGCTCCGACGGTCACAGCGTGCGCGTCGCCATCCAGCACTCCGGCAGCGACATCTGGTACACGCTCGCCGGCAGCCCCGCCCCCGTGCCCGCCGGGCAGCTCGCGGCCTACCACCGGGACCTGCTCGGCCGGATCCGCCGCGGGGGCGGCACCCGGGCCACCTGAGCCGGCACGCCCCGGGCATGCCGGACCGCGGCCCGGGTTTGGGCGCGGGCCGCCGGGGGATTCGGTGCGCGTGGTCTCGTACGGAGCAGAGCAGCGCGTGCACCTGCCCGCGCTGCGTGCCGGCTGGCTGACCCAGACCTTCGTGCACTGGGCGTACCCGCCCGAAGAGGTCCAGCGGCTGCTGCCCGACGGCCTGGTGGCGGACACGTTCGAGGGTGCCGCGTGGGTGAGCCTCACCCCGTTCGTCATGGCCGATGTGCGCCCGCCCGGACTCCCCCTGGCACTGCCCTCGTTCCCCGAGACCAATCTGCGGACCTATGTGCGCGACCGGAACGGCCGGGACGGGCTGTGGTTCCTGTCCATCGAGGTGTCCTCCCCGGTGATGCTGGCCGCCCGCGCGGTCGGTGTGCCGTACCACGTCGGCCGGCTGGAGGTGGCGCGGCGCGGGGACGCCGTGCGCTACACGGGCGCCCGGCGGGGCGGCGGGCCCTCCTACGAGATCGCCGTCCGCCCGGGCGAGCCGGTGCGGCCCGGCCCCCGTGACGTGTGGCTGACCTCGCGGTGGCGGGCGTTCACCCGGCGGTTCGGCGCGCTCTGGGAGACGCCCGTCGAGCACGTGCCCTGGCCGGTGCGCGCGGCACGGCTCGACACCGTCGAGCAGACCCTCACCCGCGCGGCGGGGCTGGCGCCGCCCACGACCGCACCGCTCGTGCACTACTCGGACGGCGTGCACAAGGTGCGCCTCGGCATCTCGCGCCCCGTGCGGCCGGCCCGCGGCGCGGGCGACGGCGCGCCGTAGTCCCCGCGTCCGCGAGCCCCGGGCATGGACGAAGCGGGCGCGTGACGAACCGTCCCGCCACGCTCCTGGAGCGGGCCCGGGCCCGGCAGGGACACCGTTAAGGAGCGGCGGTTGCGCCGGGCGCCAACGGCCCCGCGCTCGACCGGCCCGGTCACCGCGTGGCCCTCCGGGTGCCGGCCGGCGGGCCCCGCCGCGACCCGGCGCGAGGAGACACCGGCGAACCCGCGGGGGGCCGTGCTGTTCCGTAGGCTGGGAGGGCACGAGACTCCTCCGGGAGACCGATCCGCAGGCGGGAGACGGTCGTGATCGAACTGGCCGCGGCGTTCGCCGTCGCGGGAGCGGCGAGCAACGCCGTGGGCACCGCCTTCCAGCGCAAGGCGGCGTCCGTCTCCCGGGGCAGGGGAATCCGGCTGGTCGCGGAGCTGGCGCGCCGGCCGGTCTGGCTGATCGGGATGGCCGGGGTGGTCTGCGCGGCCCTGTTCCAGAGCCTGGCCCTGGTCAACGGCCCGCTCGCGCTGGTCCAGCCGCTGTTCATCCTGGAGCTGCCCTTCGCGCTGCTCGTCGCCGGCCCGCTGATGCACCGACGGCTGCCGTCCTGGGGCTGGTGGGGGGTGGGCGGCTGCGTCGCCGGGCTCGCCCTCCTGCTCGTCGCCGCCGCGCCGCACGGCGCCACCGACCAGGCGCGGCTGGTCCGCTGGATCCCGGCCCTGTGCGTGTGCCTGGGTCTGATGGCCGGGGCCGTCCTGCTGGCCGGCCGGGGGCACCTGCCGGCCCGGCGCGCCGCGCTGCTGGCGGCCGCGTCCGCGACGGGCAACGCCCTGACCGCCGCCCTGCTGAAGTCGGCCTCCGGCACGTTCGCCGACCACGGTTTCACGGCGTTCCTTCGGTCGTGGCAGACGTACGGCTTCGCGCTGGCCGGGGCGGCCTCCGTGATCCTGCTGGAGAACGCGCTCCAGGCCGGCCCGCTGGCCGCCGCGCAGCCCGCGCTGACCATCGGCGACGCGGTGGTGAGCCTGTCCCTGGGCGTCTTCCTGTTCGGGGAGCGGATCCGGACGGGCTGGTGGCTGCTGCCGGAGGCGTGCGGGGCCCTCATGATCGTGGCGGGCGTGCTGGTGCTCAGCCGGGCCGTCCAGCGGATCGTCGTACTGCCGGTCCCGGCCGGGGAGGGGCACCCCGCGACGTGAGGCGGCTCAGGGAGCGGCGACGAGCGGCGCCCCTCCGCCGTCGCACGTCAGCGCCTCCCGCAGGGTCCGGAGCCGGCGCGCCCGGCACCGGGCGACGCACGCGCGCGGTGTCCGCCCGCTCACTGCTCGGGCCGCACCGGGTGCCGGCTCATGACGGAGACCCGGTTGAACGCGTTGATGGTGACGGCCACCCAGATCACGGCGGAGATCTGGTCGTCGGTGAGGACGTCCCGCGCCGCCGCGTAGGCGGCGTCCTGCGCGGCGGTGTCGGCCGCGGCCGTGGTCGCCTCGGCGAGGTCCAGGGCGGCCCGCTCGGCGGGCGTGAAGAGATCGGTGTCGCGCCAGGCGGCGAGCACGCCCAGGCGCTGCGGGGTGTCTCCCGCCCGCAGCGCCGCCCGGGTGTGCAGGTGCAGGCAGTAGGCGCAGCCGTTCAGCTGGGACACGCGGAGGTTGACCAGTTCCACCAGCACGCGGTCCAGGCCGGCGTCCGCGGCGACCCCGCGCACCGCCTCGGACGTCTGCACCAGCGCGTGGTACGCCTTGGGGCTCTGCTTGTCGATGTAGATCCGCCGGGCGGCGCCGGCCGGGACGGGACTGGTCAACCTGGGCTCCTCCGGGTGGCACGTTTTGTTGAACTTGAAACTATCACGGCCGGCGCGGAGGGCGGCAGGACGGTCAGGGAACAAGGCAGGTGAGGTCACCGGACGGGAGGCGGCCGGTCGCCAGGTAGCCGTTGACCGCGCCGTCCACGCACGGGCTGCCGAAGACGCCGTACACCGCGTGCTGGTCCGCTCCGCGCAGGGTCACCAGGCGCGAGCTGGGCCAGTTCCGGCGCACCGCCTCGGCCATGGGGTAGACGGTGCGCGGGTCGCCGGTGGCGTTGACGAGCAGGGCCGGAAGGTCGTCGCGGATCGCCGTCGGGCGTTCGCGCGGCGGCTCCCAGAACGCGCACGCGTTGATGTTGTCCGTGACGGGCGCGAACAGCCTGTCCCGGCCCCCCGCGCGCCGCAGGTCGCGCCAGTACGTCTCCGGGTCGCGCGGCGCGGCCACGTCCCCGCAGAGGATGGCGGTCTGCGCACTGCCGTAGGCGGACTCCTGGCCGGTCAGCACGAACTCCAGCGCCGAGGCCAGCCACGGCGAGGGCGTGACCCGCCGGCCGTCGGCGGCCCGTCGCAGGTCCCGCACCCCCCGGGCGAAGTCGCCGTACGCCGTCGGGTTGTCCTGCGAGAGGCCGCTGAAGACGAGGACGGGCAGGACGTGGTCGTCCACCCGGTGGTCGCCGACGCGCAGGGGCGAGCGGGCGGCGGCCGACCGGACCGCCTCCACGGTGGCCAGTACGGCGCCGCGGGTGCGCCCCAGCCCGTAGGCCGCGTGGTGGGCGGCCGTCCAGCCGGCCCAGTCGCGCAGGGCGTGCAGGTTGGCCTCCTCCGTGCCCCGCAGCAGCCGCGGACCGTAGCGGGCGGGGTCGGCCACGCCGTCCAGGACGACCCGGTCGGTGCGGTGCGGGAACATCGTGGCGTAGACCTGGCCGAGGTAGGTGCCGTAGGAGTAGCCCAGGTAGGAGATCCTGCGCTCGCCCAGCGCCGCCCGGATCACGTCCATGTCGCGCGCGGTGTCGCGGGTGGTGGCGTACGGCAGCAGGTCCCCGGCGTGGGTACGGCAGCGGCGGGCGAGGTCCGCGGAGAAGCCGACCATGCGGTCGAAGCCCGCACGGCCGGTGCCGGCGCCGCGGATCATGCTGCCGGTGGGCCAGTGGCAGTCCAGCGTGGTGCTCCGGCCGACGAAGCGGGGGTCCACGCCGACCACGTCGTAGCGTGCGGCGACGTCCTTCATGGCCTTGCGCACCCACGGTGGGTCGCCGAGCGTCTGTCCGCCCGGGCCGCCGCTGTTGAGCAGCAGCGCGCCGACGCGATGGGCGGTGTCGGTGCCCCGGATCCGGGATATCGCGACGGTGATCGTACGGCCGTCCGGGCGGGTGTAGTCCAACGGCACGGTGACGTCGGCGCATCGGGCGCCGGCCTCGTCGAGTTCCTTGCCGGTGGCGTCGTCGGGGCCGAGCCGGCAGCTCTTCCAGTGGAGGTGCTGGTGGTGGTAGCGGGCGAGGGGATCGGTGGCCGGCCGGGACGGGGCGGCCGACGCGGGCACGGCACCCAGGGCCAGTGCGCCCGCGAGGGACAGGGCGACGGCCGCCGGGACGCGGGAGGCGAGGCGACGACGGGAGGGGGCGTGGGTCACGCGGGGGTCCTTTCGGCGGGCGGGCCCTCGCAGAGGGCCGTGTCGACGACGGCGAGGAAGTCCTGTTCGGCCCGGAGCGTGGCGGGGACCTCGTTCAGGGCGACGGCGACGGTACGGCCGTTGGGGCCGGTGGCGACCAGCGCCCGGTGGCCGCCGGGCACGGTCCCGGCGTGCCCCCACCAGCTGCCGCCGCAGGACAGCGGTGAGGAGATCAGGCCGAGCCCGTAGCGGGCGCCGGGCCAGAGCCGGTCGGGGTCGGCGGCCACCGTGCGCCGCATCTCGGCGCGTTGCGGCGCGGGCAGCAGCCGGCCGGTCAGCAGCGCGCGGGCGAACCGGGTCAGGTCGGCGGGCGTGGACACCAGGGCCCCGCCGACCCCGCCGAAGGTCGTGTTCCAGGCGGTGCCGTCGCCCCGGCGGCCGTCGTCCGCGGTGAAGTAGCTGTGCGAGTGCGGGCCCCGGATGCGGGTCTCGTCACCCGGCCAGTACGTGTCGCGCAGTCCCAGGGGCGCGATGATCCGGCGGGTGATCTCCGACTCCGGGCTGTGGCCTGTGACCTCGCGCACGATCAGCCCGGCGACGAGGTAGTTCGTGGTCGCGTAGTGCCAGGTGTGCTCCGGGCGGGGCAGCCGCAGGGCGCGGGCGACGAGCCGGCGCGGCTCGAAGTGGCGGTACCGCAGTCGTTCGATGCGCTGCCACTCGGGTGCGTCGAGGTAGTCGGGCAGCCCGCTGGTGTGCTGCAGGAGCTGCCGCACGGTGATCCGGCGGCCGTCGTACCCGCCGGTGCGGATCAGTCCCGGCAGGTAGCGCTCGACGGGCGCGTCCAGGGACAGCCGCCGCTCGGCGGCGAGTTGCAGGACGACCGTCGCGGTGAACGTCTTGGTGACACTGCCGACGCGGAGCCGGTCGGCGGTGTTCATGGGGCGGCCGGTGCGCAGCTCGGCCACGCCGTCGGTCGCGGTCCGCCGGGCGCAGGGGGCGCCCGGGTCGGCGTCGGTCACCAGGACCGCGGCACCGGTGATCCGGTCGTGCGCCACGAGGCGGTGCACGGACCGGCTCAGCGCAGGGTTCGGGCCGCAGGCGCGGGGCGTGTCCGGGGGCGGCTGCGCGGCGGCGGCCGGTGCGACGGCGGCCACCAGACAGGCCGTGGCCAGGGCCACGAGGCCGGTACGCCGACGGGGTGCGGAGCCCGGTGGACGCGGTACGGAACCCGGTGGACGGGATGCGGAACCCGATGGACGCGGTACGGAACCCGGTAAGGAGATCGCCATGCCCCCTGACGCTAGGCACCGCCCGGCACGCGCTCACTCCGGCGGGCAGGCGCTTCAAGGCGGGGGCCAGCACCAGCGCGCGCCCGGAGGCGAGCCCCCGCACGCGCCTCCCACCCTTCGGACAGCCGTGCCAAAGGTGAACGGCGGGCGTTGTGCCGTGTCCGGAACCCGGGACTGACACCCTGGACGGGACGAGGGGGTCCGCTCATCGCTGCGGGGGGCAGGCGTGACGGTTGAGGGCAGCAGCACCGCCCGGAGGGTGCCGCGGCACGTGGCCTGCGTGATGGACGGCAACGGCCGCTGGGCGGAGCGGCGTTCGCTGCCGCGTACGTCGGGCCACCGCGCGGCGGAGACGACGGTGATCGACGTCATCGAGGCGGCGCGGACGGCCGGCGTGGAGTGGCTGAGCCTGTACGCGTTCTCCACCGAGAACTGGCAGCGCCCGAGCGCCGAGGTCGACTTCCTGATGCGACTCGTCCGCCGCGTGGTGCGCAAGCACGCCGCGCTGCTGCACGCACGCGGGATCCGCTGCCGGTTCCTCGGGGTGGCCGATCCGCGCATCCCCCCGGCGCTGGCCCGGGACTTCGCCGATCTGATGACGCTGACCGGCGAGAACCGGGGCATGACACTGACCGTCGCCTTCGATCACGGCGGGCGCCGGGACATCGTGGCGGCGGCACGGTCCCTGATCCGCAGCGGGGTGCGGGCCGACGCCGTGGACGAGCGGAGCTTCGCCGCCCATCTGCCCTTCCCCGACACCCCCGACGTGGACCTGGTCATCCGGACCTCCGGGGAACAGCGCATCTCCAACTTCATGCTCTGGCAGGTCGCCTACGCGGAATGGATGTTCCCGCCGGTGCTCTGGCCCGACTTCCGCGCGCCGCACTTCGTGGAGTGCCTGCGCGCCTACCAGCAGCGCGACCGCCGCTTCGGCGGCGTGGCGCCCGACGCGAACGGAGAACGACGACCGTGACGGACACCGGCGGCAACAAGCCCAGGAACACCGGCGCCGGGAGCGGTGCCGGCCAACTCTTCGACGAAGGCGGCCGGTTCCACGCGTTCTTCAACGATCCGCGCTGGGCACTGGCCATCGTCCGGGCGACCGTGCTGGAGGCGGCGCACCCGCAGATCGGCGGGGCCCTGATCGACAACTCCACGTTCGTGACACACCCGTGGCGACGGTTGCGCAACACCGTCGTCAGCCTCCAGCGCATGTTCGGGCCCGACGACGAGGTACGGCGCAGGGAGGCGGCGCGGCTCAACCGGCTGCACGCCCGGCTGAACGGCACCGACGCGCACGACCGGCCCTACGACGCGATGGACCCCGAGGTGCGGGCCTGGGTGGTCGCGACGCTCTTCGAGAGCAGCGTCACGATGTGCCGTCTCAGCGGACAGCCCCTGGAGCAGGACGCCATCGAGCACCTGTACGCCGGATTCCGGTCCTACCTGGCCCTGCTGGACGGTGACGCCGGCCGTCTTCCGCCCACCGTCCAGGAGTTCTGGCCGTACTACGACCGGGTCGTCGAGGAGCGGCTGGAGAACACGGAGGCGATGCGTGTCATCCTCTACCGGCTCTTCGACCATCTGCCCGCGCCGCCGCTGCTACACGGTGTGCCCACGCTGTGGGCGGCCGGCCGCGCGCTCGCCGGGCCGCTCATCGGTGTGATCACCGTGGCGTCCCTGCCGGAGCCCTTCCGGCGGCGGGCGGGACTGCCCGAACTGCCCGGCGCCCAGACCCTCATGCAGAGCGCCTACCTGGCCGTCGGCCTCGCGCGGTTCCTCCCCGAGGGCCTGATCCGGACCGACGCCGTCGTCGACCTGCTCTCCCTCTCCCCCGACAGCGACGACCCCCGGGCCCGGACGATCAGCGCGCTGCGGGACCGGATGAAGCGGGCCGGGGCCCTCGTCCGGCTGATCACGCCCCTCCCCTCGGAGGACCCTGACCCCGACGCGGGAAGCGCGGCACGGCGGGGTGCGGAGGAGTTCTTCGCGGCGGTGCTGGACCAGACCGGGGACGGCTACCTGGACTGGCCCGACCTCGCCGCCATGGCCCGGGAACTGGCCGGCCGTCTCGACCTGGACGAGCCGGAGGAGACGCGGCTCTACGACGCCTTCGCCGGCTGGTGGCGGGAGCTCCAGGCGGCTCTCGACACCGACGGCGACGGCCGCGTCAGCGCCCGGGAGTACGCGGCGGCCGTGCCGTCGCTCGCCGGCCCGGCACTGATCAGGGTCGCGGAGGTCCTCTTCGACGTCACCGACGCCGATGGCGACCAGCGCGTCGACGCGGACGAGTACCGGGCGCTGTTCCGCACCGGGTTCCGGCGGGACATGGCAGGCGGGGACGGCACGTACGCGCGGGGCGCCTTCGTACGGGACTTCCTGGCCTTCATGTCGGGCCGGGAGCGCTCCACGCCCTACGACCCGCTGCTCGCCGACGCCTGAGCGGGCCCCGGTGCGGCGGCGCCCGTCAGCCGAGGCCGAGGGCGTCCAGGGTCTGTTCGGCCATGCGCCGCTCACCGAGGGCGTTCGGGTGGACCGGGACGACGTTCTGCCCGAACAGCAGCGGCTCGATCCACCGGGTGCCGGCGGCCTGGCAGGCGTCGTGCCCGGCGGAGGCCTCGGAGAAGTCCACGTAGGTGGCCCCCGTCTCCTCGGCGGCCCGCCGGACCACGGCGTTGAGGTGCGCCTGGAGGGCGTGCAGGTAGGGCACGTCACCGGTGGCGACGGGCAGTCTGAGGAAGCAGGACGGGTCGGCGGTGGCGGGCGTGATCCACGGGTAGCCGAGTACCGCCACCCGGGCCTGGGGAGCCTTGGCGCGGACGCTGCGCAGGGCGGACTTCAGCGCGGGATAGGTGCGGGCGTCGATCTCGTCGTCGAAGGAGGTGCCGTACCGGTCCTTGCAGGGACTGCCCTTGCCGCCGCTGAGGATCCCGGCGGTGCCGCAGGCGGTGATGGCGTTGATGAAGGTGCCGTTGTCGTTGCCGCCGAGGGTGAGGGTGACCAGGTCGGTGCCGGCGGTCACCGCGTCGGCCTGGGGGGCGACACCCGGGTACTGGGCCTCGGTGACGTCCTTGGTCTGGGCGGCGCCGCAGGTCACGTCCGTCAGCCGGGCCGAGGTCCGGGCGGCGAGGACGTGGGGGTAGTTGGCCGTGGAGCGCAGGCAGAGCGGGCTGGTGAGGTCGGCGGGGAGGACACCGGAGCCGGCGCTGTAACTGTCCCCGAGGGCGGCGTAGTTCAGGGGGGTGGTGGCCTGGGCGGGGGTCGTGCCGAGGCCGAGGACCAGTGCGCCGACGGCCGCGGAGGCGGCGGTGAGGACTCGGCGCAGGGCGGGTACGGGCATGCGGTGCTCTCCCCTCTCGGGACAGGACACAGGGCAGACGGGCATGGCGGTGCCATGGGCGTGGTGGGGCGAGGGAACAGGGCGGCTCGATCGAGCGAAGGGCGTGCGGGACGACGCGAAGGGCCGCGGAGCGCGGGACGACGCGACGGGGGCGACCGCGAGACGCCGGCCGTGGGGTTACGGTGCGGTTACCACAGGGTGCTACCGCTAGGTAATGTGAGGCCGCCGCATCGCCGAGTCAACACGGCCGACAGAACTTCTTGAAAGTCGGAGCGGACTGATAGAGCGGGCGATTCGGGGGCACTCGAAGAGCAGGAGCCCCGTCATCGGCTGGAGGCACGTCATGATCGCCCTCGGCATCATCCTGCTCATCATCGGCTTCATCACCGGCATATCGATCCTGTGGACCATCGGCGTCATCCTGCTGGTGGTGGGAGCCATCCTGTGGATCATGGGGTCCATGGGCCACGCGGTCGCCGGCCGCCGTCACTACTGGTGAGCGGCCGCTCCGGACGAGCGGCCACCTGTGATCCCTCCCGGCGGGCGTGCGCGCCCGCCGGGCGGCGTATGCGCGGCCCTCGGCGCGGAGGTGACGATGCCCCGCCCGACCTCACGCTCCGTCAGGACACGGTGAGCTTGCCGCGCGTCGTCCATGTCCGTCGCCGTCTGCCGTCTCACCCTTCCGCCCTCCAAGCGACGCGGGCTTCGTAGCCCGTCGGGCCTGCACAGCCCATGCCGACGTCACCGGCCGAGCAGTTCCTCTTACGCCGGCCGCCCACCGGATAGCCGCATCCCGGTCCGCCGCGCCCGTCCGGTAAGCGCGCCCGTATCCATCTCTGCGGTCAACACCTGCCCCCCAGAACCCCACACAGAGGACGCCCCGCGGTTTCCGGCTTCGGCGGCCGGCGACTGTCCCGGACGCGCCTCGGAACTGTCCGTGATCCGTAACAGGCGGATCCCCGGCTCGGTCCCGGCCGTCCTGCCAAGTGCACCGGGTGCGCAGAGCACGGCACAGGGATCGGCACGGCAGGGGGCGGACGGACATGGCGCGGCATGGGGGACGGGGATGGTACGGCCGGGTGGTCGCGGCGGCGGTCGGGGTGACGGCGGTCGCCGCCGCCACTTCGGTGTGGACGGCGCAGGCCGGCCAGACCGGCGGCGGTCCGGACGCACCACGCGCATCCGCCCGGGCGGCGGCGCCCGAGGCGCAGCACGTGTCCGTCACCATCGCCCACGCCTCCGACCGGGGCGAGCACGCGGTGAACATCACCATCGACGACGGCCCGGACCCCGTCTGGACCCCGCAGGTGCTCCAAGTGCTGCGTGAGAACGGCGTGAAGGCGACGTTCTGCATGGTCGGCACCCAGGCCGAGGCGCACCCGGAGCTGGTGCGGCAGGTGGTGGCCGCCGGGCACCGGCTGTGCGACCACACGGTGTCGCACGACACCACCATGGACACCAAGTCCCAGGCCTACCAGGCGCAGCAGATCGAGGACGCCGAGCGGCAGATCACCAAGGCGTCGGGCGGGGTACGCCCCCTGTACTACCGGGCCCCGGGCGGCGCGTTCACCCCGTACAGCCGGAAGCTGGCGGCCTCGCACGGGATGCGGCCGCTGGGCTGGAACGTCGACTCCAAGGACTTCGAGCGGCCGGGCAGCGACGCGATCATCGCGACCGTCGAGCGGGAGCTGCCCAACGGGCCCACGATCCTCTTCCACGACGCGGGCGGCGACCGCTCCCAGACGGTGGCGGCGCTGCGCACCCTGCTGCCCTGGCTGAGGCAGCAGGGGTACGCCTGCGGCTTCCCGGTGCGCTGACCGCCGGACCGCTCGGCCGTCGTGCCCTTCCTCGCGGGCCCGTTGAATCGACAATCAAGAAACACCACAAAACGCCATGAAAGGGACATGCCTTTCGGCAAACCGGGCAATCGGGTGGGTGTCGAAGCGACTGCACCACCCGTACCACCGGCACGTGGAGAACTTCATGATCATCAAGAAGATGCACGAGATGGGCATCCGCAGCGAGCACGCCTACATGGCCGGCATGGCCTCCATCGGCCTCACGGTGGCCGCCTGGATAGGCTCTCTGAAGATGGAACCCGGCACCGGCCTCGACCGCGCCGACCGCTGGGGCATCTTCGTCGGCGAGTGGGCACCCACCTTCTTCGGCCTGGGTCTCGCCCTCTCCCACTACGAGCAGCAGGACGGCACCCTCACCGCGGCCAACGTGCACGAGCTCCGGGAGCGGCAGAAGGCAAGCTGAACGCGTCGGCGGGAGCGCCGCCACAGCGGGCGGCGCTGCCCGGCGTCCTCGCCCGTCGGCCGGGACCGCCGGCCGACGCGGGGCCACCGGGTCCGGCCGCCGACGTGGGAGGATGGGGAGATGGGCATCCTCCGCAGGAACAACGTGCGGGTCGTCGGGCCACCGTCCGGCCGGACCGTGATCCTCGCCCATGGCTTCGGCTGCGACCAGAACCTGTGGCGCCTCGTCGTACCCGCCCTGGCGCAGCACTTCCGGGTCGTGCTGTTCGACTACGTCGGCTCCGGCCGCTCGGACCTCGGCGCCTGGCGGGAGGAGCGCTACGCGACCCTGGACGGCTACGCCCGGGACGCGGTGGACGTGTGCGAGGAGCTGGACCTGCGGGACGCCGTGTTCGTGGGCCACTCGGTCAGCGCCATGGTCGGCGTCCTGGCCGCCGCGGCGATACCGGACCGCATCGGCTCCCTGGTCATGGTGTGCCCGTCACCGTCGTACATCGACGAGGACGACTACCGGGGCGGCTTCAGCGCGGCGGACATCCACGAGCTGCTGGACTCGCTGGAGGCCAATTACCTCGGATGGTCCGCGACCATGGCCCCGGTCATCATGGGCAACCCCGACCGGCCGGAACTGGGCGAGGAGCTGGCCAACAGCTTCTGCGCGACCGACCCGGACATGGCGCGCGTCTTCGCACGCACCACGTTCCTCTCCGACACCCGTCAGGACCTGAAGACAGTGGCCGTCCCCACCCTGGTCATCGAATGCGAACAGGACGTCATCGCGCCCCGGGAGGTCGGGGCGTACGTCCACGCCGCCATCCCCGGCAGCCGGCTGGTCACCCTGGCCGCCACCGGTCACTGCCCACAGCTGAGCGCGCCGGAGGCCACCACGCGGGCGATCACCACGTTCCTGGAAGACCTGGCCTGATGTCCGGCTCCGGCCCAGCCCCCCGCCCGCCCGGGGAGGCGTGGCCGCACCTCGGCAGGGATGTCGCCGCCCTGCTGGAGGACAGCACGGAGGAGCTGTACGAGTCCGCGCCCTGCGGTTACCTGTCCACGCTGATGGACGGCACCATCGTCAAGGTCAACAAGACGCTGCTGGGCTGGCTCGGCCTCTCCCGGGAGGAGGTCGTGTACCGCAGGCACTTCGCCGACCTGCTGACCGTGGGCGGCAAGCTGTACCACGAGACCCACTACGCACCGCTGTTGCGCATGCAGGGCCGTGCGGGCGGCATAGCGCTGGACATGAAGGCCGCGGACGGGTCCCGGCTCCCGGTGCTGATCACGTCGACCGTGAAGCGCGGCGCCGACGACCGTCCGCTGTTGATCCGCACGACCGTCTTCGACGCCACCGACCGGCGTGCCTACGAGACCGAGCTGCTGCGCGCCCGCCGCGCGGCCGAGGAGGCCCGCCGCCAGGCGGAGGCCGACCGTGAACAGCTGCGCGAGGCCCTGGCCGTCCTCCAGCAGAGCCTGCTCCCGGCCGGTCTGCCGGAGGTGCCCGGTGTGGAAACCGCCGCCTACTACCACACGGCCTCCCCGATGCGGCTCGGCGGTGACTTCTACGACCTCCTCCCCCTAGGCGAGGACCGCTTCGCGTTCTTCCTCGGGGACGTCTGCGGAAAGGGCCCGAAGGCCGCGGCGGCGACCTCCCTCGTCCGCTACACCCTGCGCACCGCTGCCCTGCACGGACGCGATCCCGAGGCCGTCCTGTCCACCCTCAACTCGGCCCTGCTCGAACGCTACGCCGGCGGGGAACCGCGTTACTGCACCGCCGTGTTCGGCGTCCTGGAATCCGCAGGCCGGAGTGTCCGCGTCCTGCTGGCCTCCGGCGGTCACCCGCCCGCGCTGCTCCTGCGGGCGGACGGCCGGGCCGAGTACCTGCCGACCCCTGGCGGACTGCTGATCGGGGCCTTCCCCGAAGCGTCCTTCTCGACGGTGCGCACCGCTCTCCACCCCGGTGACACGCTGCTGCTGTACACCGACGGCCTCACCGAGGCGCGCGCGGGAGAGAAGAGCGACCTGTACGGCTACGACGCGCTGCACTCGTTCGCCACCGAGCTCGCGCCCGCGGACCCGCGCACCGTGATCGATGCCCTCGTCCGCCTGCTCGTCAGCTTCGGCGACGGACTCGACGACGACACGGCCCTCCTCGCCCTGGGGCGCCCAGGCCGCCCCGGCACCGCCCGGTCCGGGAGCACGGCCGGGTGAACGGGTACGCGGCCTCCGGCGGGGCCGAGCCCGCGGACGCGCTCAGGGTGGCGCCGACGCCGCGGACCGCGGTGGCGTGGCTGCCGCCGCCGGAGCTCTGGCCGGCGATCCAGGAGATCCGCCAGGAACACGATCCGCAGGTACGACGGTGGCCGCCGCACGTGAACCTGCTGTTCGGCTTCGTACCGGAGGAGGAGTTCGAGCGGGCGGTACCGCTGCTCTCCGCCGGGGCGGCACGGAGCACGGCGTTCACGGCGCGCCTGGCCGGAGTGCGCTCCTTCCGCCACCGGCACTACGCCACGGTGTGGCTCGACCCGGCCGCGGCCGGCCCCGCGCCGTGGGCCCGTCTGCACCGGGAGCTGAGGCTGCGGTTCCCGCTCTGCCGGGGACGCGGGGAGCGTTTCACCCCGCACCTGTCCCTCGGCCGCACCCAGGACCCGGGCCGCCTGGCCGCCGAGTGCGCCGCGCGGCTCGGCACGCTGTCGGCGGTGGTCGGGGAGGTCGTCCTGCTCTCCCGGCGCGACGACGGGCCCATGCGCCCGCGAGCCGTGATCACCCTGGGCACGGGCGGCGTGCACCGGACGCGGGAGTACTGAGGTGCCCTCCCGGCGTGCCGGGCCCGCATCCTCCCTCGCAGCCGCCCCGGCCGTGGCGGGCGGCACCGGGAAAACCGCTGGCCCGGCCCTGCGGCTCGATGCTGGGATGGGGCGATGCGAGTGGATGACGCGACGGTGGTGGACCGGGGGCGCTACCCGGACGCGGTGACGCCGTGGGAGCGGGAGTCCTGGCGTGCCACGGCGCTGGACTGGGTGGCCGGCCATCTCACCGCGCACGGCCTGCGCGGTGAGGGCGCCCTGGAGGTACGGCTGCGTCCGTGGTCCGTGCTGATCCGGGTACCGGTCGGCGGGCGGGGGCACGCCGGGACGCCGGCGGGTGCCACGAGGGAGCCGTCGGCCCTCCCGGGACAGCGGGCGACCGTCGACGGGCAGGCCGCGGTCTGGTTCAAGGCCAATCCGCCGGCCAGCGCCTTCGAGGGGCCGCTGGCCGCCGCGCTGGCCCGCTGGGTGCCGGACCATGTGCTGCGCCCGCTGGCCGTCGACGCCGAGCGCGGCTGGGCGCTGCTCCCCGACGGCGGTGATCTGTTCCGGACCGTGCTCGACCGGGAGCCGGTCGGACCGGGGGGCTGGGAAGCCCTGCTGCGCCAGTACGCGCGCATGCAGTACGACCTGGTCCCGTACGCGTCCGAGATCGAGCGGCTCGGTGTCCCCGCCGCCCGCACCCTCGCCCTGCCCGAGGTGTTCGACGAGCTGCTGGCCGGGAACCCCGTGCTGGCCCCGGACGAGCGCGCCCGGCTGGAGCGCCTGCGGCCCCGGGTCGCGGACTGGTGTGCCGAACTCGCCTCGGCCGGCATCGCGGACACGCTCGACCACGCGGACCTGCACGACGGCCAGCTGTTCCGTCCGGCACCGGGCCGGTTCACCTTCTTCGACTGGGGAGACGCCGCCGTCTCCCACCCGTTCTGCAGCCTGCGGGTCCCCGTCGAGCGGGCCTGCGACCGCTACGGGCCGCAGGTGCTGCCCCGGCTGCTCGACGCCTATCTGGAGCCGTGGACGGGCGGGGGGCGCACGGCGGCCGGGCTGCGGCGCGCGGCCGAACTCGCCTGGCGGCTGAGCGCCCTGGGCCGGGCCGCCTCCTGGGGCCGGATGTTCCCGGACGCCTCCGGCGGCACCGAGCCGGGGGCCGCGGAGAGCGCAGCGTGGCTGCTGGAGCTCCTGGTCGAGCCGCCGTTCCGGGCCGGCTGACCGCTCCCCGCGGCGGCGCGCCGGTCAGGGCAGCGGGGTACCGCCGGTCGCGTTGAGGATCTCGGCGGTGATGAAGCTCGCCTGGGGCGAGGCGAGGTACACGTAGGCGGGGGCCAGCTCGGCGGGCTGGGCCGGACGGCCGAGCGGGCTCTGCTTGCCGAACTCCGCCGTGTCGGGCATCGTCGACGGGATCAGCGGGGTCCACACGGGCCCCGGGGCGACGGCGTTGACCCGGATGCCGCGTTCGGCGACCATCTGGGCCAGCCCCTGGGTGAAGGTGACGATCGCGCCCTTGGTCATCGCGTAGTCCAGCAGGTGCGGACTGGGTTTGTACGCCTGCACCGACGTGGAGTTGATGACGCAGCCCCCCGCCGGGATGTGCGGCAGGGCGAACTTGGTCAGCCAGAACATCCCGTACAGGTTCGTCCGCATCACGCGGTCGAACTGCTCGGTGCTGATCGCCTCGATGCCGTCGGGCTGGGACATCTGGTAGGCGGCGTTGTTGACGAGGACGTCGATGTGGCCGAACTCGGCGACGGCCCGGTCGATCAGCGACCGGCAGTTGTCCTCGTCGCGGATGTCGCAGGACACGGCGACCGCCTTGCGTCCGGCGTCCTCCACCAGCCGGGACGTCTCGCGGGCGTCCTCCTCCTCGTCGGCGAGGTACGTGAAGAGCACGTCGGCGCCCTCGCGGGCGAAGGCGATCGCCACCGCCCGGCCGATGCCGGAGTCCCCTCCCGTGATCACGGTCTTGCGGCCGTCGAGGCGGCCGGAGCCGCGGTAGGACTCCTCGCCGTGGTCGGGCGGCGGGTCCATCGGGCCGGTCCAGCCCGGGTGCGGCTGGTCCTGGGAGGGGAAGTCGGGGCGGGCGTGCTGTGTGACCGGGTTCGGACGGTCACCCTGCTGGTCCGTCACAGTGGCCTCCTGCGTCTCGGGGGGACGGGACAGGCGTCCGGGTTCCCCCGTCGCGACGGGCGAAAAGCGGCCGGCGCAGGTCAGGCCGTGGACGAGTGCGGGCCGCCGGCCCGCATCCGGTCCCTGCGGGCGAGGTTGTAGATCCGCAGGAGGTGCTTCGCCACGGCACAGGGCGCGGCGTCGGCGTGGCACTGGCGGCAGGTCCGCATGTGCTGTTCGTAGGTGAAGCGCGCGTCGTCCAACGCGTCGTTGACAGAAGACATGGACTTCTCCGGGCAGGGCGCGCCGCGGGGACGGCGCCGAGTTGACTGACTGGTACACCCGGAACCAGGTGATCATGTTACTGCCGGTACTGGGAAACCCGTACGGCGGTTTTCCCGCCGCGCTTGTCCGGGTGATCCGGTGCGCACCGCCGGCGACCCAGGGAGCGCCCCGACGGGGCGCGGGGAACTGCGCGAGCAACCACGACGCACCGGCACCCGGGACGTCACCGCACCCGCGCCCGGAACGTCACCGCCCCGCCCCCGCGCGGAGCGCCCGCGCATGGTTCAGGAACGCCGTCAGGCCCACCTCGAAGGCCCGGTCGGCGCGGCCGTCGCCGACCGCCGCGAGCGCTTCCGCGAGGCGGGGCGTCGGCACGCGGTCCGTCAGCTCCCACATCGTCTCCGGGGCGGCGAGGTCGAGGGCCGAGCCCAGCACCAGGTTCTCCAGGGCGATGACCAGCGGCATGATCTCGGACCGGTCGAAGCCGGCGTCGAGCAGCACGCCGACCGCGCGCTCGTACTGCTCCAGGACCCGGGGCGCGCGGACGGGGGAGGTCATGAGCAGCGGGATCACCCGGGGGTGGGCGGCGAACGCGGCCCGGTAGGAGCGGGCCCAGGCCTCGACGGCCGCGTCCCAGGGGGTCAGCTCCAGCGTGGCCGGGTCGATCGCGGCGCAGACGCGTTCGCGCAGCAGTTCCACGATGCCGTCCCGGCCGTCCACGTGGTGGTACACCGACCCGGTCTGCGTGCCGAGCCGGCGGGCGATCCCCGGGACGCTGAAGTCACCGGTCTCGTCGATCAGCTGGAGCGCCGTGGTGGTGATGCGCTCGCGGTCGAGGAGCGGTGTGCGCGGCCGTCCCATGGTCAGCGGTCCCCCTGAAGTCGTGTCGAGGTCTTCCCGGATGCCCAACGGCAGGTTACATTGCCGAAACCGAAAGCCTTTAGGTTTACGGCTCCGGACGCCCGCCATCCCACAGGGCTCCCGCTCCGGGCGCCCGCCACCCTCGCGCGCCCCGGAACACACCGGCCCGGACGGCCCACCCGGCCCCCGCCCGCGAACCCGGCTGCCCCACCACCGGGATCCCCTCCCCTCCGCCGCCAGAAGGGCTCCCCCGCATGTCCGCGACCACCACCGAACTCCCCGAGGAGGACGCGCCGTCCGGCGCGCCCGGCCTCCGGTCCGGCTCCCTCGGCACCGCCGACATCGCCTTCTTCGTCGTCTCCGCCGCCGCGCCCCTGACCGTCATGGCCGGGGTGGCCCCGCTCGCCATCCTGACGGGCGGCATCGGCGCGCCCGTCGGCTATCTCCTGGCCGGGCTGACCCTCGCCGTCTTCGCCGTCGGCTTCACCACCATGAGCCGCCATGTCACCAGCGGCGGCGCCTTCTACGCCTACATCACCCGCGGCCTCGGCCGCCCGGTCGGCATCGGCGCCGCCCTGCTGGCCCTGATCGGCTACAACGGCATGGAGATCGGCGTCTACGGCCTCCTCGCCACCACCACCCGCGACACCCTGCACTCCCTGTTCGGCTCCGACGTGCCCTGGTTGCCGGTGTCGCTGGCCGGTCTGCTGCTGATCGGCTACGGCGGTTTCCGTTCCATCGACTTCGGCGCCAAGGTGCTCGGCGTCCTGCTCGTCGCCGAGACCGGCATACTCGTCCTGCTCGCCGGCGGGGTCCTGCTGAAGGGCGGCGCCCACGGGCTGTCCCTCGCCTCGCTGGCCCCGGCGCACGTGTTCGTGCCCGGTACGGCCGCCGTCCTGGCCTTCGCCTTCGCGGCGTTCACCGGCTTCGAGTCGACCGTCATCTACCGCCGCGAGGCCCGCGACCCCGAGCGTACGATCCCGCGCGCCACGTACGCGGCCGTCGGATTCCTGGGCCTGTTCTACGCGTTCGTCGTCTGGATCGCGGTCCAGGCGTTCGGCGACGAGCAGGTCGTACGGGCGGCGGGCAAGGACCCGGCCGGGCTGTTCTTCACCGCCATCACCACCTATGTGGGCGGCTGGGCGGCCGATCTGATGCACGTCTTCATCGTCACCAGCGTCATCGCGTCCCTGCTCGCCTTCCACAACGCGATCAACCGCTACGCGCTGGCGCTGGCCGAGGAGGGGGTGCTGCCCCGCCGGCTCGGCCGTGTCCACCCCCGCCACCGCTCCCCGTACGTCGCCGGCATCGCCCAGACCGCCCTCGGCGCGCTGGTCGTCCTCGTGTTCTGGGCCGCCGGCGCCGACCCGTACCAACAGCTGCTGTTGTGGGTGAACACCCCGGGAATGATCGGGCTGCTGCTGCTCCAGCTGCTCGCCGCGATCGCCGTGCCCTGCTGGTTCCGGCGGGTCCGCCACACGGAGGGCGCCGTGCGCACGATGGTGGCGCCGGTCCTCGCCGCCGTGCTGCTGGCGACCGCGATCGCGCTGGTGGTGAGCCACATCGACCTGTTCACCGCCGCGACCCCGGCCGTGAACGTACTGCTCGTGGCCGTGGCGCCCGCCGTCTTCGCCCTGGGGCTGCCGCTGGCGTGGTGGCTGCGCCGCAGCCGCCCGGACGTCTACGCCGCGTTCGGCACAGAGACCACCAAGTAGCCTCGTTCGCATAGGAGTTCATGGCATGCCCGCTGCCGATCTGATCCTCACGGGTGCCCGGGTCCGCACCCTCGACCCGGCCCGCCCCACCGCCACGGCCGTCGCCCTGCGCGACGGAGTGATCACCGCGGTGGGGACGGCGGACGACGTACGGGACTGGCGCGGACCCGGCACCCAAGTCGCCGATCTGCACGGCGCGCACCTCGTGCCGGGCCTCGTCGACGCCCACAGCCACCCGGTGTGGGGGCTCGACATGGCGACCGGCACGGACCTGTCGGGGGTGACGGACCTGGCCGGACTGCGCGCGGCCCTCGCCGGGGCCGAGCGGGTGGACGGCTGGGTGGTGGGCTACGGCCTGGACCACAACGCGTTCGAGGGCCGCCCGGTCCACCACGAGCTGGTGGCGGACGTCCTGGCGGACACCCCGGCCTTCCTGCGCCTGTACGACGGCCACTCGGCCCTCGCCAACGGCGCGGCGCTGGCCGCCGCCGGGGTGACCGGGCCGCGCGTCTTCGACCAGCGCGCGCAGGTGGTGTGCGACGCGTCCGGCCGGCCCACCGGGCACCTGGTGGAGCACGCGGCGATGGACCTGGTGGCGGCCGTCGCCCCCCGGCCGTCGTACACCGAACGGCGCGCGCGGTTGCTGGAGTTGCTGTCCGCGATGGCCGCGACCGGGCTGACCGGCGCGCACGTGATGGACGGTGGCGACCTGGAGCTGGTGGCGGCGGTGGCGCGGGAGACGGTGCTGCCGGTGCGGCTGCGGTTCGCGCCCTGGTGCATGCCGGGCGCGGACGCCGACGCCCTGCGGGAGCTGATCGAGGCGCAGGGCCGGGGCGGCCGGCACTGGGTGGTCGGCGGGGTGAAGTTCTTCATGGACGGCACCGTGGAGGGCGGCACCGCCTGGCTGGAGCACCCCGACTGCCACGGTCAGGGCACCGACGCGTTCTGGCCGGATCCGCACGCGTACGCCGAGGCGGTGCGCACCCTGCACACGGCCGGTGTCCGCACGGCCACGCACGCCATCGGGGACGCCGCCGTCCGGCACGTCCTGGACACCGTGGCCTCGCTCGGGCCGAGCGGGCACGGCGCGCACCGGATCGAGCACATCGAGACGGCACCCGACGAACTCCTGCCGGGGTTCGCCGAGTTGGGGATCGCCGCGTCCCTGCAACCGCCGCACACCGGGTACACCCGGGACGACGGCACCGACGAGTGGTCGCGCCGGCTGGGCGGTGACCGGGCCGCACGGGCCTGGCGGCTGCGGGACCTGCGGGAGGCCGGGGCCACGGTCGCCCTCGGCTCGGACTGGCCCATCGCGCACTACGACGTGCGGGCCGTTCTGGCGACCGCCCGCCGGCCCAAGGGCGCGGCCGCGCACCGCCCGGGCCTCACGGCGGCGCAGGCGCTGGA
>NZ_JBEXKG010000076.1:0-37097 GCF_040609555.1 Streptomyces sp. NPDC004658 | reverse complement strand
CCGCCGGGGGGGTCGGTCGCCTCGCGGTGACCGCGCTGGCCGTGGGCTTCGCGCTGCCCGCCGCGGCCCGCGCGGCGGGGGCCCGCTGGGCCACCGACCACGCCGACGGACTGCCCGGGCCGACGCTGACGGCCCTGATCGGGGAGCTGGCGCGGGAGACCGGGGAGGTTCCCGCGGGCTCCGGACGCTCCCGCGGCACCGGGGACGACGAACCGGCCGCCCTGGCCGCGCTGCTGGCCCGGCTGGACGGGCAGGTGCCCACGGCCGTCTCCGCGCCGCTCGCCGCCCGCGTGCTGACGCTGGCGGTCCGCGGCCGGGGCCCGGTGCCCGCGCTGGGCGCCGGGTCACTGACCCCGGACGTCCGGGCCGCGCTGGCCCGGGACCTCGCACCGGCCCTGCGGCACGGCATCGCCGATCCGGCCGGCCCGGCGATCGGCCGGCCCCTGGCGCTGCTGCGCCTCGCCGACCTCCTCGACGTCGACTGCGCGGACCTGCTCCCGGAGTTCGCGGGCCGGGCCGCCCGGGAACTGGTGGACGGGGAACGGACGGGCGGCGGGACGCCGCTGAGCGGCGACCCGGCGCGTGACCGGACGCCGGTGGGCGGGGACCTGGCAGGCGGCGGGACGCCGGCGCGGGCGGAGCCGACGGGCGGCGAGACGGTGGGGGGCGCGGAGCCGGGGGACGGCCGGCCCGACGCCGCCCTCCTCGACGCCGTACACGCCCACCCGGCCCTGCGCACCGCCTTGTTCGGGGCGCTGAACGCGCTCGCGGCGGCCCATCCGGCCGCGGTCGCCGGGCGGCTCGCGGGGTCCGGGCTGCCGGTCGCCCTGGACCCCGGCTTCCCGCACTTGCGGATGTGCGTCCTCGGCGACGCGGCAGGACCGTCCGGCGGTGACCGGCGCGGGCGGCTGCGCGCGGTGCTGCACACCGCCGGGGTCTCGCCGCACGCCGAACCGGCCGTCCTGCACACGGCGTTCCGTCTGGTGTGGCCCGATGGGCTGCCCACCGGCGAGGAGGCGAGCCTGCTGCTGAACGAGCTGGGCTCGGACGCGCACCGGCTGGCCGGCACCCGGGACCTGCTGGTCGCCGCCGCGCTCGCCGCCCCGGCCGAGGACGCCGCCGTCCCGCTGCTCGCCGTCGACCTGCTGCGCTGCTTCACCTCGGAGCTGGCCCCGGCGCACCGGGCGCCGCTGCTCCTGCTGGAGTTCGCGGCGCTGCTCGGCACCGACGGCGAGGGGGAGAACTGGGTGGAACGGGTGCGGGCGCTGCGGGACGGCGCCGTCGAGCCCGTGCCGGAGCAGGTGACCCGGCGGGTGTACGGCGCCCTGGCCCGCCGGCTGCTGACCGCTCCGGTGCCGGAGAGCGAGCTGTACGCGCTGGCCCGCTCGGGCGACCCGGCCCTGCTGGCGGCCTACGAGCGGGCGGCGCGCGGTGCCACGGTGGCCGAACGGCTGCGGACCGTGCCGTCGTACGCCGCCGCCCGCTTCTGCGACTGGACCGCGTACCAGGACACCGACCCCGGCTGGGAGGCGACCCGCACGGCGCTGCTGGCCAAGGTGCTGCGGCCGGTGGTGCGGGCGCTGCCCGCCGAGGACCAGGCGGCGGTCGAGGAGGCCCTGCGGCGGACCGGCCGGGGCCGGCTGGACGCCTACCGGGCGTGGAACCGGCCGGGCGCCCTGGGCCGGCTCGCGGGCCGGCTGACCGGGCGCGGCCGGCGCGAGGACGCCCGGACCACCTGGCACGGGGACATCCAGCCGCCCGCCGGCGGAGGTGCCCGGTGAGCGCCGGGGGCGGTGACTCGGATCTGCGCCTCGCGGTGCAGGTGCTGCTGGTCCTGTTCGGCTGGTCCGGGCTGGTCGCCGTCGCGGTGTGCCTGTTCCGGACGCTGTGGGAGTTCCTCGGGCGGGGCGTGCGCGCGGTGTGGCGGGGGCTCGGGCCGTGGCAGGCGGGACGCCTGGACCCGCGCCTGCCCGGCGTCGGCGCCGCCGAGCCCGCCGAACTCGCCTACTGGTGGCGGCAGTCGTGGGCCGACGCGGCGAGCGCCGCCCGGGACGGCATGCGGATGCTCTGGCGGGCCTTCACCGATCCCTGGATGGACCGGACCGTACGGAACCTGTTCCACGGCCGGCGTCCCCGGGGACGCCGGGTCGGGGTGCCGCTCGGCCGGTTCCTGCTGGTCACCCTGATCGCCCCCGGCACGGCGGCGGGCGCGCTGATCGGCGCGGTGCTCGCCACCGCGCTGCTCGGCTGGGCGCTGGTGGTCTTCGCGGTGCTGCTCGGCGTGGTGTGGCTCGGCTGGGCGGCGGGCGTGCCCGTGCTGCGCGGGCTGGAGCGCGGCTGGGCCCTGCTGCGGGGCCTGCGCACGGCCTGCCCCCACCCGGGCTGCTACGCGCCGGTGCCGCTGGCCCTGCACCGCTGCCCCGACTGCCCGGCCCGCCACGCCGAACTGCGGCCGGGCCGGTACGGCGCCCTGTGGCACGTGTGCGGCTGCGGGCGCCGGCTGCCCGCCAGCCGGCTGACCGGCCGGGGCAGGCTGGCCGCGCTGTGCCCGCGCTGCGAGCAGGTCCTCCCGGAGGCGGTGGCCACCACCCGGGTGGTGCACGCACCGCTGATCGGCGGCACCTCCTCGGGCAAGACGATGCTGATGACAGCCATGGTGGAGGGGCTGCACTCCTGGGCCAGGGAGGGCCGGCTGCGCGTCGAGTACGCGACCTCGGCCGACCGCGGCGCCCACCTTGGGATGAACCAGCAGCTGAACCAGTCCGGCTGGGCGCACGCCACGACCGGTGGGCCACCGCGCGCCCTCATGCTCACGGTGGCCCGGGGCCTGCGGCGCCGGCTGCTGTACCTGTACGACCCGATGGGCGAGTCCGTGAGCGACGCGGAACGGGTGCGCACGCAGGGCTACCTGGCGCACGCGGACGGGGTCGTGCTGGTCGCCGACGTCCTCGCCGATCCCACGGTGCGCGGCCGGCTCGGTCCGGCGGACGCCGAGCGGGCACAGCGGGCGCGGCCCTCGGCGCAGGGCCCGCGGACGACGTACGAGCGGCTGACCGGCGAGCTGGCCGCGCTGACCGGGCGCCGGCGCCGGCTGCCGGTGGCCGCGGTCGTCACCAAGCGGGACGTGCTGGACCGCATGACCTCGCTGCCGGCGCCGGGCGACGGCCGGATCGACGACTGGCTCGGCGACATCGGCCTGGGCGCGCTGGTGCGGGCCCTCGGCCACGACTTCCGGGCGGCCCGCTACTGGGCGGTCAGCGCCCACGCGGCCACCGGCACCGGCCCGCTGGAGAGCGAGCAGCGGCGCGCCGCCGAACCGGTGCTGTGGCTGCTCGCGGCCTCCGGGCTGCGCACCGGCCCGCTGACCGGGCAGGCCGGCCGCGGGGCGGGCCGGGTGCCGTGGCCCCGCAGGCGGCCGGACGGCCCCCGGGAGAGCGGCAGGAACGACGACAGGGAAGGCGGGTACACCCCGGCATGAACCATGTGACCCCGTCCGTCGGCCGGGCCCGGCGGGTGATGGCGGGCCTGTTCGTCGCCGCCCTGCTCCTCGCGGTGGCCGTACCCCTCCTCGGCGCGTGGCTGTTGCTGCGCAGGCCCTGACACCTCTATCGACCACTCCCTCTCACATGGAAGGAACTGCGGCGTGAGTGACATTCCCGGCGGGCCGATGGCCAACCGGCCGGTCCACTTCATCTGGCTGCTCGACTGCTCCTACTCGATGCAGGGCGAGAAGATCGCCAAGCTCAACTACGCGATCAGAGAAGCCATTCCGGAGATGCGGTCGGTGGCCCACGACAACCCCGCGGCCCAACTGCTGCTGCGCACGGTCACCTTCTCCACGACCGCGCAGTGGCACCACCAGACGCCGGTCCCGGTGGACGACTTCACCTGGCAGGACGTGCAGGTCGACGGCATGACCAACCTCGGTGAGGCGCTGCACCTGGTGGCGCGCGAGCTGCAGACCCCGCCGATGCCGCAGCGGGCGCTGAAGCCGGTGCTGGCGCTGGTGTCGGACGGGGTGCCCACCGACGACTGGAAGGCGGGCCTGAAGGCCGTGGACGCCACGCCGTGGGGCCGCAAGGCGGTCCGGGTGGCCATCGCGATCGGCGCGGACGCGGACCGCGGGGTGCTCCAGGAGTTCCTCGGCAACCCGGAGATGCAGCCGCTGGACGCCAACAGTCCCAAGCAGCTGGCGGCGGCGATCCGCTGGGCGTCCACGGCGGCCGTGAAGGCGGCCTCCCAGCCGGTCGCCGGTGACGGGTCCGGGGTGAGCACGGCGAAGCAGCCGTACGCGCCGCCGGTGCTGGACGACGACGATGACGACGACGTGTGGTGACGCTCGGGGTGCGGCGGTGGGAGACGCTGGCCGACAGCGTCCAGGGCGTCGGCAAGCAGCGCAACCAGGACTGGTACGCCTGCCAGGGCACCGGGTCCGGTACGGATCCGCTGGTCCTGGCGGTGGCCGACGGGCACGGCTCGGCGGTGCACGCGCGCAGCGCGCTGGGCGCGCGGTTCGCCGTGGACCGGTTCCTGGCGCTGGCCGCCGCCTTCGGGCGGGCGGCGCACGACTGCCATGAGCCGGGGCGGCTGGCCCGGCTGATGACGTACGCCCGGGACGACTTCCCGCGGGCCCTCGTGCAGGAGTGGCGGCAGGAGGCCCTCGGCCACTGGGACCGCAACCGCCCGGTGGTGGAGGAGGCCTCCCGGGAGCCGGTGACCGAGGAGAAGCTGGTGCTGTACGGCACCACGCTGATCGGTGCGGTGCTCACGCCGTGGCTGTTCGTGGCCTGGCAGATCGGTGACGGGGACCTCGCGGTGGTGGAGCACGACGGCGCACTGGTCCGTCCGCTCGCACCCGCCGAGGAGGACCTGGGCGACGAGACCGAGTCGCTGTGCGGGCGGGAGGCGTGGCGGGCGATGCGGATGCACTGGGCGCCGGTGTTCGAGGAGGCGCGGGCGCCCCGGCTGGTCGTGCTCTCCACGGACGGCCTGTCGAAGAGCTTCGCGTCGGCCGACGGCTACCGCGAGTTCGTCAGCGGACTGGCCGGACGGCTCGCCGAGGAGGGCAGCGCGGGCGTCCGCGAGGTCCTGCCGGACTGGCTCGCCCAGGCGTCCCGCTACTCCGGGGACGACACGACCCTGGCGGCTGCGGTACGCCCGGCACCGACCCCGGCGGACACCCCGCCGGCACCCGGCGCTCCCGGCACGCCGGAGGAGCCCGCGGAGCCCGTGGAGCCCGGTACGACGGACGCACAGACTCCACCCGGCCCGGCCGGCGGCGAGATGGACATGGAACGGACAACGGAGACGTAGATGAGCGGCATGCTCGATGGCGGGGCGCGCCTCGCGGCGGAGAACGGTGACGACGTCGAGATCCTCGACTTCCTCGGCGCGGGCGGCCAGGGCGAGGTGTACCGGGTCCGCACGCCGGACGGGGAGCGGGCCCTGAAGTGGTACTACCCGACCTGCGCGACCGCCGACCAGGAGGCGATCGTACGGGAGCTGGTGACCCGGGACTTCGCCGACGACCGCTTCCTGTGGCCGGAGGCGTTCGTGCCGGAGCACCGCGGCTCGTTCGGCTACCTGATGGGCCTGCGCCCGGACCGCTACAAGGGTCTTCCGGCGCTGTTCCGGCGGCAGTTGCGCACCAGCCCGCGCGCACTGCTGACGGCCTGCCTGTACACGGTGGAGGCCTATCAGGCGCTGCACTCGCGGGGCATCGCCTACCGGGACATCTCCTGGGGGAACATCTTCTTCGACCCGGACACCGGTGACGTCCTGGTCTGCGACAACGACAACGCGGTCGTGGAGGGCGACGCGAGCGGCATCTCGGGGACCATGGAGTTCATGGCGCCGGAGCTGGTGCGCGGCGACCCGGGCGCGCGGCCGGGCACCCAGTCCGACCTGCATTCGCTCGCCGTCCTGCTGTTCATGCTGCTGATGAACCACCACCCGCTCAAGGGCAGGCGCGAGCTGGGCATCCACTGCCTGGACGAGGCGGCGGAGCGCAAGCTGTACGGCAAGAGCCCCCTGTTCGTCTTCGACCCGGTGGACGACGCCAACGCGCCGGACCCGTTGGAGCACGCGACCGTGCTGGCCACCTGGGACGCGGCGGCGGAGCGGCTGCGGGAGCTGTTCCGGCGGTCGTTCACGACGGGTCTGCGTGATCCGGCGGCCCGGGTGCGGGAGTCGGAGTGGCGTGACGCGCTGCGGGCGGTGCTGGACGCGGTCGTCGAGTGCGCCTCGTGCGGGCGGCAGAACATGACCGAGCCGGGCGAGAACCCGCCGTCGCGGGACTGCTGGGGGTGCGGGGCCCGGCTGGTGCTGCCACCGCGGCTGACGGTCACCACTCCCCCGCCCCGCACCGAGCACCACATCCGGCTGCGCCGCGGCGCCCGGGTGCAGGCCCACCATCTGCTGCCGGAGCCGACGCGGCACGACTGCTCGGACGCGGCGCTCGTCGCGGAGCTCGTCGAACACCCCAAGAAGCCGGGGCGGTTCGGGCTCGCCAACCGCTCGCGGGAGACCTGGACGGGCACCCGCTCGGACGGCACCGTGCAGAAGATCGAGCCCGGTCAGACGGTGCCGCTGCGGTCGGGACTCGACCTCGATCTCGGCGGCGGGGTCCGGGCGGTGGTGCGGGCCCGGTGACGGCCCATGGCCGAAGCCCCGTGGCGGCGGGGCTTCGGCCGGTCACAGCCCGAGGGCGTTGATGAGCTGCTGGGTGAAGGCGAGGCTGCCGGTGCCCGCGGAGGCCGCGATGGCGATCGTCTCCAGCGCGGAGCGGATCCGGCCGCGGTTCGGCGGCAGGCCGTCCTCGGCGGACTCCTGGAACTGGGCCTGGATGATCTCGCCCTGGGGCACCAGCTCCGGGTACTCGGCGCGCAGCGTGTCGGTGAGCCGCTGGGCGAGGTCCATCATGGTGGGCAGGTCGGGGTGGGCGTGGTTGATCTGGATCCTGCCGTGGTCGCCGAAGTTGGCGGGGCCGTTGACGTTGCCGAAGTTGTAGGTGCTCATGTCCTGTCCTCGCTCGCGGTCCGGCGGCTCGCCCCGGACCGGAGGAGCCGTCGGATGGGTGGGGTTGCGGTTACGGCTACGGCGCGGGCGCGCCCGATCCCGCGGGACCGGGGCCGCCCTGGGCTCCCGGGCCGCCCTGGGGTCCGGGCCCTTGCTGCCCGCCCAGGAGGACCGTCCCGTGGGCGCCGAAGTTGCTGGGACCGCTGACGTTACCGATGTTGTAGGTCTGCGTGTTGATGACCTGTACGGCCTTGTCGAAGGAACTGGTGTCGATGTTGTGGTCCCGCAGGAACCGTTCCGTGGCGGTCAGCACGCCCTGCTGGAGCCGGAACAGGAAGTCCTGCGCGTCGGTGCGTTCGACGTAGCCGGCCTCGTCCCAGGCGCCGAGGTCCTCGCGCAGGCTGCCGGTGGCGCCGTAGTCGTGGCGGACGTGCTGCCTGGTGATGGCGCGGCGGGTCCTGGCCAGCGCCCGGTCGTGGTCGCTCTGCCAGCGGCGGCGCCGCAGGATGCGGCCGAGGGCGCCGCGCAGTTCGGGGCCGGTGCGGCGGGTGGCGTACCGGAACAGGTCCCACCAGCGCTCCCAGGGGGCGACCGGGAGGCGGTCCACGCGGTAGAAACGGCCGTCCAGCGGCGGTATCGCGTAGGCGGCCACCTCCCAGGTGAGGCTGGGGTGCTGGAGGATCGCCCGCAGGTACATGGAGACGATGAGCCGGCCGCCCTCGCCGACGCGTTCCAGGCACAGGTGGGTGCGCATGCCCGCGCCGGGCGTCTGGAGGCCGGCCTGCACGAGCTGCTTGGGTATCTGGGCGCGGGGCCGCCGGGTGGGGTCGGGCACCAGCTCGGGGATGAGGTGGGCGTTGCTGCCGAGGACGTAGAGCCGGTTGCGGGCCCGCAGCCCCTGGAGCCCGGAGATGTTCTCCATGTGCCGTGCCACGAAGGTGTGCAGGTCGATGACGTCGAACGGGCGCATCGGCAGTTTGCCGCCGCCCGGGGCGTCGGCGGGCCTGCTGATGTCGATGGGCTGCCAGACGACTTCCTTGATCTTGTCGCCGCTGCCGACGAACGGCTTGGTGTAGGCGGCCTCGTCGGCGTAGGGCAGGACGTTGGCGCGTTTGAGGTCGTGCAGGGCGGCCTCGGCCTCCGGTTCCACCGGGGGCGCGTTCTGTTCGGGTCGGTCGGCGGAGAGGAACACCTCCCGTGCCATGGCGCGGCTGCGGGCCTCGGTGTGGCGGACCAGCGCCCAGGCGATCGCGTAGGCGCCGAGAGGGCCGAAAATCGCCACCCATCCGAGTGACCGGTGTCCGTTGACCAACCCCCAGAGCCCGACGAGGAGCGCGAGGGGTACGGCCGCCTGGAGGCAGGCGAGCCGGCGGTCGAGGACGGCGCGGCGGCGGGTGGCCACGCGCGCGTGCCGGGCGAGGGCGACGAAGTTGATGTTGAGACTGAGCCCGATCGCGTTGAGCCGGTCTCCGGTGAGCATCCGGTCGACGTACAGGGCGAAGTCGTCGTCGAGGTGCACCGAGGCGCTCAGGCGCCGGGTCACCCCGTCCTTGCGGTACTGCGGCAACGACGGCAATGGCCTGCCCGTCACACTCATCCGTCCGTCCCCCTCAGGCGTTCCGCGCGTTCACCCTAGGGACAACCCCGCGGGTTTGTCGCCTGGTTCGGCGAGGCCCGGTGGCGGAGGACGGTCGTGTGGTATCGGCCGCCGCGGTCCGGCGCTCCCCTGTGACGTCGGACCGCGGTGGCTCTTGGTTCTGCGCCGGACGGCGCCGCCGTGTCACACGTCCGCGGCGGCCGGCCCGCCGGAGGGGTGTTTATCGGCCAACCTGCTCCGGGTCAGTCGAAGCGGAGCGCACCGGTGCGGGTGCGCTTGAGTTCGAAGAAGTCGGGGTGCCGGGCCGGCACCCGCAGGCTGTCGAAGAGTTCGGCCGCCTCGGCGCCGCGCGGGACGGCGCGCAGCACGGGTCCGAACCACACGGTGCCGTCGATGTGGAGGGTGGGCGTGCCGACGTAGCCGCCGGTCTCCGGCTCGGTGCCGGCCGTGTGGCTGCGGCGGACCGCGTCGTCGTAGGACGGGTCGTGGGCGGCGGCCGACAGGTCGGCGGGGAGCCCGAGTGCGGCCAGCGACTCGGTGATCACCGTGTCGAAGTCCTCGACGCCCTGTTCGTGGATGCGGGTGCCGAACGCGGTGTACAGATCGCGCAGCACCTTCTCGCCGTACCGTTCGGCGGCGGCCACGGCGACCCGCACGGGCCCGATCGAGCGGTCCACCAAGTCGCGGTACCAGTCGGGCAGTTCGTTGCCCGTGTTGTGCAGGTACAGGCTCATCGCCCGGAACCGGAGGTCGAGCGGGCGCAGCCGCTCCACCTCCAGCAGCCAGCGGGAGGTGATCCAGGCGAAGGGACAGGCGGGATCGAAGAAGAAGTCGATCCGGGTGGGGGTGGGGACGGCGTCGGCGACCGTGACCGTGTCGGTGCTGCTGTGCGTCATGGCACCGACGCTAGTGCGCCGGTGGCCCGAAATCCCGACCCAATCCGCCGCTCGTTCTCTGGCCCATTTCGGGCCGCGGTCACGCGCGCACCGCCTCGTCGGCACGTCGGACCAGTTCGGCGACCGGCAGGGAACCCGCCGGCCGGTGCTCCCGGGCGAACCGGTTGGCGAGCCCTTGCAGCAGTTCGTTCAGCGGGGTGGGGACGCCGTGCAGCCGGCCGAGCAGGACGATCTCGCCGTTGAGGTAGTCCGCCTCGATCGTGCCGGTGCCCCGGACGAGGGACTGCCAGGAGGAGCCGCCGCCGCGGGGAGCGCCGTCCAGCGGGACCAGGCTGACCTTGTCGCCGCGGGCCGCGCGCTGCTCCTCCGTGCCCGCGTACGGGATTCCGGCGGCGTCCAGCACGGCCTCCCCCTCGGCCCGCACGCGCGCGAACAGGGCCCGCGCCTCCTCGCTCGCCACCGGCCCGCTGACCGCTTCGAGGGCGTTGCCGAGGTTTCCGAGCAGCTTGGCGTACTGCCAGCGCGCCACGTCGGGCACCACCGGCGCCTCGAAGTACGCGTCCGCGAGGTCGGCGGCGATCCGGCGGGCGGTGTCGTCGGTGCCGTGCGGGAGGCGGCCGAGGTGCAGGACACCGGTGAGCGGCGCGCCCGCGGCGGAGACGACGCCGGGTTCCACGAAGGTCGACGGCAGCCAGACGCAGACGCCGTACACGTTCCGGAAGCGGCGCAGCGCCAGCCGGCCGCTCTCGACGCCGTTCTGGAGGCAGACCAGCGGCAGCAGTTCGGCCGCCGTGCCGCCGCCGGCGACGGGCACGCCGGCCCAGGCGTCCAGGGCGGCCACGGTGTCCTGGGTCTTCACGGAGAGGACGAGGACGTCGTCGGCGCGCAGCTCGCCGAGCGGCTCCGGCCCGTCGACGGCGGGCAGCCGGTACGTCGACTCGCCCTGCGGAACGCGCAGTCGCAGCCCGTGCTTGCGGAGGGCGGCCAGGTGCGGGCCGCGGGCCACGAGGACGACCTCCCGCCCGGCCTGGGCCAGCCGCCCGCCGACGGTACCGCCGACCGCGCCGGCCCCGATGATGATGTAGCGCATGGGCAGAGCCTCGCACACGCGTCCGGGCCCGGTGGACGCCGGTGCGGTACGGCCGTCGTGCCCCGTGGGGGCCGGCACGACGGCCGCGCTCGGCACCGGCCGGGCGGGCGCCGGCCGGGTTCGGCGAAACTCTGGCTGATCGGCGGGCCGGGTTCAACTCCTCCACACAGCTGTGACTTGTTCAACAAGCTTTCGTCATGACAAAGGGGGCCCTGGCGTCGGGTCGGACACCGCGCCCCTGAGAGCCGCCCCCGAGAACCGGCGATAGATGTAAGGGGCCACCGTCCTCCCCAGCGGTGATCCGGGCCCCGCGCGGTTCACCGGGCAGTACGACGAGATGGCTTTATCCCGCCCCTACCGTCGAACAGGAGCAAGCACAGATGTGGCGGCAGGGGGCCGTCACCGCACACGAGGGGGCAGACCCGTCATGGGGAACACACAGGTGCGGGTGCGGGGGCTGGCCGCCCGCGCCGGCGGCTGGAGCGCCCGGCACCGCTGGGCAGCCGTCGGCATATGGGTGCTGTTCGTCGTCCTGGCGATGGGGCTCGGCTCGGCGGCGGGCCGGGTCGACGTGAACGAGAGCGATCAGCTCAAGGGCGAGACGCACACCGCCGCGACGATCATCGACGACGCCGGGATCAAGGAGCCGGCCTCGGAGACGGTCCTCGTCCAGTCGAAGGACGGCGCCGTCAAGGCCACCAGCCCGCAGTTCCGCGCGGCCGTCGCCGACGTCGTCCAGGCCGTCGAGCGCACCGGCGCGGTGACGGGCGTGACCTCGCCGTACGATACGCACACCGTCTCCCGGGACGGCCGCAGCGCGCTGGTCCAGTTCGACCTGCGCGGGGACGCGGAGACCGCCGCCGACCGGATCGAGCCGGTGCTGAAGGCCGTCGCCGGGGTGCAGAAGGACCACGGCTCGCTGCGGATCGAGGAGATCGGCGGCGCCAGCATGCAGAAGCAGTACAAGGACGCCTTCGGGGACGACTTCCAGCAGGCCGAGTACTCGGCGGTGCCGGTGGCCCTCGGCATCCTGCTGATCGCGTTCGGCGCGCTGGTGGCCGCGCTGCTGCCGGTGGCCCTCGCGATCACCGCGATCATGGCGACGATGGGCCTGATGGGCCTGGTCAGCCATCTCCAGCCGATGAGCGACACCGCCAACTCCGTGATGCTGCTGGTCGGTATGGCCGTCGGCGTCGACTACTGCCTGTTCTATCTGCGCCGGGAGCGCGAGGAGCGGGCCGCCGGCCGGGACGCGGGCACCGCCCTGCGGATCGCCGCCGCGACCAGCGGCCGGGCGATCATCGTCTCCGGTGTCACGGTGTGCGTGGCGATGGCGGGCATGCTGTTCACCGGGCTCGCCGAGTTCGAGGCGATGGGCCTCGCCTCGCTGATGGTGGTGGCGGTCGCGATGGTCGGCTCGGTGACCGTGCTGCCCGCGCTGCTGTCGCTGCTCGGCGAGCGGGTCGAGAAGGGACGGCTTCCGTTCCTGGCCCGCCGCCGGCGCAGCGGGAACCGGGACAGCCGGTTCTGGACGGCCGTGCTGCGGGGCGTGCTGGCCAAACCGCTGGTCTCGGTCGTCGTCGCGGCCGGCGCGCTGCTCGCGGTCGCCGCGCCCGCGCTCGGCATGAAGACCCAGCAGCTCACCCTGGACCAGGAGTTCGGCGACTCGCTGCCGATCGTGCAGACGTACAACCGCGTCAACGACGCCTTCCCGGGCGGCAGCGAACCGGCCGAGGTCGTCGTCAAGGCCAAGGACATCAACGCCCCCGAGGTCCGGCAGGCGCTGGCCGACTTCAAGAGGCAGGCGGTCGCCTCGGGCGCCTCGCGCGGCCCGGTCGACGTCAAGCTGTACGACGCCCGGAACGTGGCCCTGGTGTCCGTGCCGCTGGTCGGCGGTTCCGACATGGACCGGGCGACGCGGAGCCTGGAGAAGCTGCGCGACGAGGTGCGGCCCGCCACGCTCGGCAAGGTCGCCGGCGTGCAGGCGCCGGTGACCGGGCAGGTCGCGGGCAACAACGACTTCAACGACCAGCTGATGGGCTCCGTCGTCCCGGTCTTCGTGTTCGTGGTCGTCTTCGCCTTCCTGCTGATGCTGCTGTCGTTCCGGTCGCTGACGGTCGCGGTCACCTCGATCGTGCTCAACCTGCTGTCGGTGGCCGCCGCCTACGGCATCCTCGTCGCCGTCTTCCAGCACGGCTGGGGTGCCTCGCTGGTGGGCGCGGAGGGCGTCGGCGCGATCGTCACCTGGCTCCCGCTGTTCCTGTTCGTGATCCTGTTCGGGCTGTCGATGGACTACCACGTGTTCGTGGTCTCCCGGATCCGCGAGGCCCGGATGCGCGGCCGTACGACGACGGACGCGATCCGGCACGGCGTGGTCACCACGGCCGGGGTCGTCACCAGCGCCGCGGTCATCATGGTCGCCGTGTTCGCGATCTTCGGCACGCTCTCCATGCAGTCCATGAAGCAGATGGGCGTGGGCCTGGCCGCGGCGGTCCTGATCGACGCCACGGTCATCCGCGGGGTCCTGCTGCCGGCGGTGATGGCACTGCTCGGCGAGCGCAACTGGTACCTGCCGAAGTGGCTGCACCGCCTGCCGGACCTCACCCACGACGAGGCCCCGGAGCCGGTGACGGCGCCGGCGCACGACCGGGGCGAGCGGCTGACTGTCTGATTCCGCCCCCTGCCGCAGGGCCCGCCGGTTCCCGCCGGGAACCGGCGGGCCCCGTCCGTGCTCTCGTTGTGCGGACGGGTACGCCCATCACGGGGGAGGCACCACATGGACAGGCGGAGTCTGCTCAAGGGCGCGCTGGCCGTGCCCGCGGCCGGGCTGCTGACCGGGGCACCCGCACACGCGGCGGGCGCTGCGGCACCGCCGGCGTTCGACGTGCTCATCGGGGACGTGAACTCCGGGAAGATCTTCCTCTTCGACCGCAACAAGCCGTTCACCGACGCGCACGTCAAGTGGCAGCTGAATCCGGTGGGTTCCGGCCATCCCATGGAGCACCGCTTCCGTGACACGAGCGCCGACGGCCAGGTCCTGCTCGCCGTGACGGGCACCCCGGACAGCGGGACGGCGAGCGTCTACCGGCGCCGGGACAAGAAGCTGCTGTGGTCCGCGAACGTCCCCAACTACCCCCACGCCATCGAGCGGGCCCCCGGCACCGGCGTGGTCGTGGTCGCCGGCCGCAGCAAGGGGCCGGGCGGCGGCAACGCCAAGGGCGGCAGCCTGCACGTCTTCCGGCCCACCGGCGGCCACAGCGGCTCGCTGGTCCGCGCGGGCGCGCCGATCCCCTTCCACCAGGCACACGGCCTGCTGTGGGACCCGCGACTGGAGCGGATGTGGGCGGCGGGCGGCTCCGTGCTGAAGGCGTACCGGATCGTGACGACGGCGAGTTCGGCGCGGCTGGTGGAGGACACCGCCCGCCGGCTCACCGGCTTCCACCACCCGCACGACCTCCAGCCGGACCACCAGCACCCGGGCCGGCTCCTGGTCACCGACACCAACGGCGTCTACGCGGTCGACACCTCGACCATGCGGCGGACGACCCTGCACACCCGCAAGCTGGTGAAGTCGTACGTGCGCCACTCCTCCGGCGAGCAGATGTGGACGGGCGCGGTCGCGGGCGGCAACGCCTTCGGGACGAAGTACGTCCACTTCAACGTGAGCGGCGTCGACCGGGCCCGGCCGGGAGCGATCATCTACAAGGCCCGGCTCGACACCACGGCGTACGTATGACGGCCAGGCGTACCGGTGACGGCCGGACTCGGCCAGGCCCTACCTCGGGCGGCGGTCGGGCAGTTCGGCCTCGATGAGGTCGGCCGCCCGCTGGGTGCCGCCCTCCTGGGCCATCTCCTCCCGCACCTCCTTGAGCCGGCGCGCGACCTCCGGGTCGTCCACCAGGGCGAGGGCGGCCTCGCGGAGGCGTTCGGCGGTGGCCTCCTCGGCGGGCAGGTGCCGGGCGACCCCGAGCCCTTCGAGCATCTCGGCGTTGCCGAACTGGTCGACGGCCTGCGGTACGGCGATCATCGGCGTCCCCGTGGCCAGTCCCTCCTGGCTGCCGCCGGCGCCCGCGTGCGTGACGAACAGATCGGCCTGCCGCAGGATCGCCGGCTGCGGCACCCAGCTGCGCACGTCGACGCCGGCCGGTACGTCGCCCAGCTCGGCGCGGGTCACATGCCGGCCGACCTGGAGGACGACGTGCCAGCCGGGCAGGTCGCCGAAGGCGCGCACGCACTCCCGGTAGAAGGCGGGCTGCTTGGTGAAGGCCGAGCCGAGCGAGACCAGGACGACCTTCTCCGCACCGGTGGGCCGCTGCCAGTCGCCCTGGTCGGCGCGGTCGCCCTGGCAGGCGCCGACGAAGGTGTGGACGCGCTCGTCCACCCGGTCGGCATGGGGCTGGAGCGCCTTCGGGATGAGCACGAGGGAGCGCGCTGGGCGGCCGGCGAAGGAGTCCGGGTGCCGGGTGATCCCGTTCTCGGCCAGCCACGCCGAGAACCGGGCGTAGTACGCCCGTCCGCGCTCCGTCTTCCGGGGCTCCGCCCACATCGGCTCGGCGACCTCCTCCTCGTAGCCCTCCCAGGCGACGAGGTTCGGGGAGAGCGAGACCGCCGGGACGCCCCAGCGGTGGGCGAGGACGCGGGCCGGGTAGGAGGTGATGTCGTAGAGGACGAGGTCGGGGGTGTCGTCGGCGTAGGCCTCGACGAGCTGCGGGAGCGCCTGGACGGCGTCGTCCAGGAACGGCTCCACGTGGTCCAGCAGGGTGCTGCCCCAGGCCTCCGGGTCGGCGTCCGGGCCCGGCAGGGTGGAGGTGTACAGCACTGGCCGGGCCCCGGTGGCGGCCACCTTGTCGGCGAAGGCCGGCGGGATGGCGTAGGTGACCCGGTGCCCCCGGGCGACGAGTTCGCGGATCACCTCCAGGCTGGGGTTCACGTGGCCGTGGGCGGCGACGCAGAACATGGCGATGTGGGCGGGCGCGGTCATGCCCGGAAGGCTAGGCGAGACGAGACGTCTCGTTCAAACGATTTCCCTGTCCGTGCGGCAGCGCGTGCGCGGCCGGACCGCACCCCCGCACGGCCCGCCAGCCGCGCTCAGCGTTGGTAGCGGGCCAGCACCAGATCGCCGTCCCTCTCCAGCCGGCGGCGCAGCTCGGCGAGGCCGATGGCTCCGCTGTAGTACTCCTGGTAGGCCGGGGTGGCCACCTTGTCCTTCCACTCCGGGTAGCCGCGCACGGACTGGGCGGGCGCCGGGCGCAGCCGGGAGGCGAGGGCGGTGCCGGTGGCCCAGCCGTTCTCCGCGGTGTGCAGGGCCGGGTCCCTCAGGGCCTGCGTGCCGGTGGGGAGCATCCAGTCACCGAGGGCGAGGCGGACCATGTTCCGCGGTCGCAGCAGGAAGTCGATGAACGCGACCGCCTCCTTCTTGTGCGGGCAGTCGGCGGAGACGGACAGCGTCTGCGGGCTGACGCCCTGGGTGAGCCCGTCGGCGCCCGCCGGCGCGGGCAGCACCTCCCAGCGGAAGCCCGCGGGAGCCTGCTGTGCGATCTGCTGGCGGTAGGAGAAGCCCAGCGGGACCATCGCGTACCGGCCGCCGAAGAAGCCCGGCAGGGTGTCCGAGCCGCCGCTGCCGAGCGTGGACGCGGGCGCGCTGTGGTCGACCGCGACCTGGTCGTGCACGGTGCGCGGTACGACCGCGTCCCCGGCCGTGAACCGTACGGTGACCTTCCCGTCGGCGCCCCGGTGGAACAGCCGCCCGCCCGCCGACAGGGACAGGTTGAGCGTGGCGGAGACCGGCTCCTTCAGCGGCCACGCCACCCCGTACCGCCCGGGCCCGCTGAGCCGCTTGGCCACCTGCCGGAACTCCGCCCAGCTCCACGGGTGTTCCGGGGTCGGTATGCGCACCTTCGCCGCGCGCAGCCGGTCCGCGTCGGCGATCAGGACACGGGGTTCCTGGAGGAACGGCACGCCGTAGACGCCGTCGCCGAACCTGGCCGAATCCCAGGTGCTCGCCGGGATGTCGGACCTGAGCCGGGCGGGCAGCAGGCCGGTCAGGTCGGCGAGGTAGCCGCCGTAGGCGAAGTCCGCGAGGTCGTCGGAGGCGTCGTGGATGACGTCGGGCGCCTCACCGCCCTCGAAGGAGGTCAGCAGCTGGTCGTGCACGCTGTCCCAACTGCCCTGGACGTACTCGACCTTCACGTCCGGGTGGGACGCGTTCCACTCCTTCACCAGAGCCTTGTTGGCGGTGACGGACTCCTGCTGCCAGGCCAGGGACTGGAACCGCAGCGTGATCGGGCCGCCGTCGGCGCGGCCGCCCGAGGAGCAGCCCGCGAGGAGCAGCAGGAGCACGACGAGCGCCGTGGCGCCTCTGGTCCGCATCAGCCCTTGGCCCCCCATCAGCTCTTCACCGCCCCGGCGAGCAGGCCGCCCGTGATCCGCCGCTGCACGAGCGCGAAGACGGCCACGGAGGGAAGGGTGGCGAGGAACGCGGCGGCGGCCAGCGGGCCGAGGTCGGCCACGCCCTCCGCGCCGATGAAGTGGGTGAGGATCACCGGCAGGGTCTGTCTGTCCGGGCTCTTGAGCAGCACCAGCGCGAAGAAGAACTCGTTCCACGCGGTGACGAACGCGAACAGGGCCGTCGCCGCGATGCCGGGTGCCAGCAGCGGCGCCGTCACCGACACGAGCGTCCTCAGCCGCCCGGCGCCGTCCACGGCCGCCGCCTCCTCCAGTTCGGCGGGCACCGCCCGGACGTGCCCGGTGAGCATCCACAGCGCGAACGGCAGCGCCCAGACCACGTACACCAGCGCCAGTCCGGTCAGGGAGTCGATCAGCCGCAGGTTCTTCAGCACCAGGAACAGCGGGATGATCACCAGCACGAACGGGAACGCCTGGCTGACCACGACCCACCCCGTGGCGGCCCGGGCCCACCGGGTGCGGTGCCGGGCCATGACGTAGGCCGTCGGCGTGGCGATCAGTACCGCGACGACGGCCGTGCAGACCGCCACCAGCAGCGAGTTCAGGGCGGCGTGCGCCAGCGGCTGCTCCGCGAAGGCCTGCCGGACGTTGGCCAGGGTGGGGTGGCGCGGGATCCAGGTGGGGTGCAGGCTGCCCAGCTCGCGCGGGGACTTCAGCGCGGTGGACAGCAGCCACAGCAGGGGGAAGGCCAGGAAGAGCAGGTAGCCGAGGAGGGCGGCGTACTGTCCGGCGCGGGCCGCCCGGACGGCGCCGCGGGTCCGCGGGGTGCGCGGGGTGTTCACCGGTCGTCACCACCCCTCAGCCGGCCGGCCAGGAACACCGCGAGCAGGACCGCGACCACCGCGACGAGCACACAGCCCATCGCCGCCGCGTAGCCGAACTGGCCGTACCGGAAGGCCTCCTCGTAGGCGAAGAGCATCGGCAGCCGGGTCTTCCCGCCGGGTCCGCCGGTCGTGAGCACGTAGACCAGGGCGAAGGAGTTGACGTTCCAGATGAGGTTCAGCGCGGTGATGGCGAGGGCCACCGGTCTGAGCGCGGGCCAGGTGACCGTGCGGAAGCGGCGCCAGGCGCCCGCGCCGTCGACCGCCGCGGCCTCGTGGAGCTCACGCGGGACGTTCTGCAGGCCGGCGAGCAGGGCGACCGTGGTCTGGGGCAGGCCCGCCCAGACGCCGACGAGGACGACCGCGGGCAGCGCGGTGGCCAGGCCGCCCAGCCAGTCCCGGCCGGTGCCGAGGCCGAGGTCGCGCAGGGTCTCGTTGAGGACGCCGGCGTCCGGGTTGTAGACGAGGCGCCACATGATGCCGACGACGACCTCGGGCATCGCCCAGGGCACGATCGCGAGGGCCCGGGCCAGGCCGCGCAGGCGCAGGTCCTGGTTCAGGAGCAGGGCCAGGCCGAGCGCCAGCAGGAACTGGGGCACGGTCACGCCGGCCGCCCAGACCAGTCCGATCCGGAACGACTCCCAGAAGAGGGTGTCGTGCAGCAGGTCGCGGAAGTTGAGGGCGCCGATCCACCGGGTGGCGGCCGTCCGTCCGGACTGGGCGTCGGTGAAGGCCAGCAGGATGCCGTAGAGCAGCGGGCCGACGCTGAGCAGGAGGATCGGGACGAGGGCGGGCAGGACCAGGAACCAGGGGCCGCGATCGGCGACGCGGCGGCCGGCCGGCCGCCGCACTCGGGCCGGTGGTGTCCGGGCTTCGGCCACTGATGTCACGGAATCAGCCCCTTTGCCTGCTCCGGTTGGCGTGTTCATGTTCGTGAAGCCCCGGTACCCCGTCAAGGGACCGCGCACGACGGCCGGGCCCGCGCCCGGTGGCCGACCTGGGTGAATGCGAGACTGGCCGGGGACCGGACGCACACGGCACGGGAAGACGGCACGGAGGCAGGACGATGGACGAGGCACGCGCGCGGGACGTACTGGCCGCGGCGGGAGTGCTGCCGGACGCGGCCCGGGACGCGCGGCTGCTGGCCCTCGGTGAGAACGCGGTGTTCGCGGCCGGCGACCTGGTGGTGAAGGTGGGCCGGGACGTGGAGCTGCTGGCGCGGGCCGAGCGCGAGCTGGCCGTCGCCGGCTGGCTGGCCGAGGCGGACGTACCGGCGGTACGCGCGGCCGAGCCGAAGCCGCTGCTGGTGGACGGCCACCCGGTGACCGTGTGGCACCGGCTGCCGGATCCCGTACGGCCGGCCGAGCCGCGGGACCTCGCCGTGCTGCTGCGCGGGGTGCACGCACTGCCCTCTCCTCCCTTCGGGTTGCCGCCCCGCGATCTGCTGGGCGGTGTGGAACGCTGGCTGCGGCTCGCGGGCGACGCGATCGACCCCGAGGACGCGGCCTTTCTCCGCGCGCGCCGGGACGGCTTCGCCGCGCAGGCGGCGGCCCTGACGCCGCGTCTGGCGCCGGGGCCGATCCATGGGGACGCGCTGCCCCGGAACGTGCACGTCGGCCCGGACGGCCCCGTCCTGGTCGACCTGGAGACCTTCTCCGCCGATCTGCGCGAGCACGACCTGGTCGTCATGGCTCTCTCCCGCGACCGCTACGGGCTGCCCGCCGAGGCGTACGACTCCTTCACCGAGGCGTACGGGTGGGATGTGCGGGAGTGGGAGGGGTGCGCGGTGTTGCGGGGCGCCCGGGAGACGGCGAGCTGTGCCTGGGTGGCCCAGCACGCACCGTCCAACCCGAAGGCGCTGGCCGAGTTCCGGCGCAGGGTGGCGTCGCTGCGGGACGGGGACGAGACGGTGCGGTGGTACCCGTTCTGACGGGCGGCACGACCCGGCCCGGACAGCAGCCCGCACCGGTCGGTTCGCGCGGCCCGCGGCTAGGCGGACCGCGCGCCCGCTGACAACTCCCGCAGCGGCCACGTGCCGTCGACCACCGCGTCCGTCTCCCCCTTGCGGCGCAGGAACGCCTGGAAGTCGGCCGCCCACTGCGCGTACCACTCGATCTGGCGGCGGTGCAGTTCCGCCGGGCCCAGGGACGCTATCTTCGGGTGGCGGTCGGCTATCGCGGACGCGAGCCGCGCCGCGGCGAGCGCGTCGGCGGTGGCGTTGTGGGCGGCGCCGAGGACTATGCCGTACTCGGCGCAGACCGCCTCCAGGTTCCGTTTGCCGCGGCGGTAGCGGTCGACCCAGCGGTCGATGGTGTACGGGTCGACGACCGGGGCGGGGTGGGTGCCGCCGAGCCGGTCGGTCAGGGACGGCAGGCCGTACCGCCGCAGTTCCGCCGAGAGCAGGGTGAGGTCGAACGCCGCGTTGTAGGCGACGACCGGGACGCCCGTCTTCCAGTACGTCACCAGGACGTCGGCGATGGCGTCGGCCACCTGGTCGGCCGGACGCCCCTCGCCCGTGGCGCGTTCGTTGCTGATGCCGTGCACGGCGACCGCGTCGGCCGGGATCTCCACGCCCGGATCGGCCAGCCATTCCCGGCACCCGATGGGCTCACCGGCCCTGACCTCGATCACGGCGCCCGTGACGATGCGCGCTTCCCGCGGATCGGTCCCGGTCGTCTCCAGGTCGAAGCCGATCAGCAGCTCCCGGTGCCAGCCCATGGGCGGCCCCCCTTCTTGGTGGTGCTTTCCCCCAGTGGCCTCCACCCTCGCACGCGGCACTGACAATCAGACGACAGCGTTCCGCTTCCCCCGCGCTTGCCCGCCCCGGCCGTTCAGGACACCGGGCGCGAATCCGCCCAAGCCAGCTCGAATTCCTCGCGGTATGTCGGGAAGAGTCCCACTTCACCCACGTCGTCCGACTTGACCAGCCGGCTGCCGTTGCGCAGCACCAGCACCGGCGATTCCATCCCCCGCGCGCCGCGCAGATAGGACTGCACCACGGCGATGCCGTCGGCGCCGTCGCCGTCCACCAGGTAGGCGGTGAAGCGGGGCGTCTCGTCGTACACCTGGATCTCGAACGCGCCCGGGTCGCGCAGCCGGGACCGCACCCGGCGCATGTGCAGGATGTTCATCTCCACCGAGCGGCTCAGTTCGCCCCGTTTCATCCCGAGTTCGCGTTCGCGGCGCTTGACCGAGCTGGAAGCCGGGTTGAGGAAGAGCAGCCGCACCCGGCAGCCGCTCTCGGCGAGCCGGACCAGGCGCCGCCCGGAGAAGTTCTGCACCAGCAGGTTGAGGCCGATGCCGATCGCGTCGAGCCGGCGGGCGCCGCCGAAGATGTCCTCGGCCGGGAACTGGCGCAGCAGCCGCACCCGGTCGGCGTGGACGGCGACGACGTCGGCGTACCGGTCGCCGACCAGGTCCTCGACCGCGTCGACGGGCAGCCGGCGCGCCGAGGGGACGTCACCGCCCGCGCCGAGCATCTCCAGCAGCCGGGCGGACGCCCGCTCGGCCTGGCTGAGGACCGCCTCGGACAGGGCCCGGTTGCGGGACACGACGTTGCGGGTGACCTCCAGCTCGTCGAGGGCCAGTTCGAGGTCCCGGCGCTCGTCGAAGTACGGCTCGAAGCACGGCCAGTGCTGGACCACCAGCTCGCGCAGCTGGGGCAGGGTGAGGAAGCTGAGCACGTTGTCGTCGGCCGGATCGAGCAAGTAGCCCTTGCGGCGGCTGACTTCCCGGACGGCGACCGCGCGCTGCACCCACTCCTGCCCGGCCGGGCCGGCCGCGGCCACCACCCACTCGTCGCCGTGGACAGGTTCGTAGATGGGCCGCAGCACGGCCGCCACGACCGCGCGCAGCCGCTGTTCGACGAGGTTCAGCCAGATGTAGGCCCGGCCGGCCCGCTGGGCGCGGGTGCGCACCTCGCGCCAGGCGTCGGCGTCCCAGTCCAGCTCCGGACCGATGGAACCCGCGTCCATCGGCCGGGCCAGGGACACCGCGCCGGGCGGGACGTCTGTGGAGTTCCCCTCGTGACCCTCGTCACCAGGAGGCAGCTCCAGCCCTCCCGAGCCCACCCGTGCACCGCCTTCCGCTCCCCCGGGCCTTTCCCGTCTCAACGATCAAGGAAGGGTACTCCGCGAGCGGTCGGCGGTGCAGCCGGATGGACAGGTCGGTTTCCCGACTTCTGTGCTCAACTACGCGGTTCCCAGTGTCCGTTCTGCCATGCCAGGTCCTTCGGAGTGAGCGGATTCATAGCCGTGACGTCCCGCGGGGCGATGGAGAAGCCCTGCCAGTGCACGGGCATGGGCTGCTGGTCCTCGTCCCGGGCGATGTGGTGGAAACCGACGTTCACCCAGACCACGGGGTGCGTGAGGGCCTGGCCGCTCACCCACTTGTCCACGGACTTCGGGTGACCGGCCGCGCACGTCGGGTTGTTGCTGGCGAACAGCTCGCACTTGTCGTACTCGGTGACGTACATGTCGTGCTTGGTGAAGCTGCGGCCCGGGTACTTGGTGGTGGGTCCGGGGACCAGCTCGTACGAGCGGGCGTGCCCGTCCTTGTTCTTGCCGGTGGCGCTGACCACCCGCCACCAGCGGTAGGTCTTGTAGTCGCCCGCGAGTTCCTTGCCGACCTTGGTCCGGGTGGTCCGGGCGGTCGGGCCCTCCCGCCCGGCGGCGGCGCTGACGGTGGAGTCGTACTGCTCGACCTTCGTCTTCGACGAGCCGTCGAGGCCGAAGTCGAGCCGCCAGAAGACGTTGTGGCTGTGGCTGGTGGCGTAGTCCCGGGCGCCCTTGCCGATGGGCCAGCCGCGCCCGTCCTGGGCGTTGTAGTCCTCGAAGGAGAGGCTGCCGGTCGCGCCGACGTTCATGTTGATCGTGCCGTCGTCCTGGAAGCGCCACTCGGTGATGTACTCGTACCAGCCGACCTGGTTGACCGTGTAGACCAGCAGGTCCTTGCCCTGCTCCTGATAGGTCCTGTCCGACTGGAAGAGGTCGTGCATCCGGTAGGCGTGGCCACGGGAACGGGTGGTCGTGCACAGGCCCTTGACGTTCGGGTGGCGCGGGTCGCCGTCCGGGACCTTGACGGTCTTGATGGTGCCGCCGGGGCACTCACCGGGCGACAGATCCATCAGTTCCTGGGCGAAGTCCTGGCCCGTCAGGTCGTAGTACTCGTGCTTCCCGTCGTCGTACGGGACGTGGATCTGGCCGAGTCTGGCGCTGTTGAGGACCTTGATCGGCTTGGCCTCGCCCTTGGGCTGGTAGGAGATGTCCTCCAGGACGAGGCCGGCCTTGCTGTCGTAGCGCCAGCACATCCGCCAGGTCGTGCCGGTGCTGAGCTTCTGTTCGATCGTGTAGGCGGCGCTGCAGCCGGGGGCCGCCGCGGCGGGCGCGGTCCGCGGCCGGGCCGCGGCGGGGCCGGCGAGCGTCGTCGCGCCGGCGGCCAGCGCGGCCAGGGACACTCCGACGGCCGCCGCCGTGCGGGCGGCGCGGCCGCGGGCTCGGGTCCGGACCGCGCGGGACAGGTGCTTCTCGGGCATGAAGAGGTGACTCCCTTACCGGAGTTCGGGCGTGAAGGTCGGGTGGCGGCCGGTCAGCCGCGGTCGAGGGCGGCGGTCTTGCGGGCGCTCAGGTCGATCACGAGGTCCCGGGTGTCGATCCACGGCCCGTTGCGGACCTTGGAGAACAGCCGCACGCACCGGTGGACGCCGCACTTGTCGAGCACCGCAGGCTGGGCGCCCGGGGAGGCCTCGTAGATCCCGCCGCTCAGTTCCAGCTGGTCCGGCGAGGTGAGTTCCTTGCCGGTGGCGTCCTTGTAGTCCGCCTTGAGGCCCGCGCCCAGCGGGGCGGCGATCAGGATCCGGGCCGCCTCCGCGTTCTCGGCGCGGCTCGGAGGCGGCTGGACGCCGCGCTGGGTGCCGGTCCGCTCCACCTTCCCCGTCGCCAGGTCGACGGTCCTGGTGACGAGTGTGTCGTTCCCGTAGTCGTAGAAGGTGACGTCGGCGCGCCGCGGCGCGTCCGGGTCGTCCGCCTCGGCGGCCTCCGGCTCGGCGAGGTCGACGCTCAGCCGCTGCGGTCCGCGGTCGCCGTCGACGTCCCGTGCCGTGGCCGAAAGCCGTCCCGCCGCGGCGATCTTCTCCACCCTCCGCATCTCGTCGTCGGTGAGCGGGTCACGGCCCGTGCCCTGCTTCTCCTCGGCGGGTGCCCGCTCCACGACACCGGGCGGTGCCGCGTCCGCACCCTGCCCGGTCTGGCGCGCGGCCCGCGTGCCGCCGCCGGCGCCTCCGGAGTCGTCCGCTCCCGCCGTGCCCGGCAAGGTGACCGCGACCATCGCGGCCGTCCCCGCCGCCGCGAGGGCCGCACCGGTCAGTACTTTGCCCAGATGGCGGTGGACTGTCTCACGCACATTCTCCCCCTACTCCCCCTGGTCCCCGGGAGTACGCATCTGCCCCGCTGGTTCGGCGCACGGCGGGTACCAGAACCGCCGTGCGCACTGGTCACTGGATAAGAGGGCGCGTGAGCCACGGGAGGTTGCCTCACTTTCGGACGAGACTCGGGGCCAAGGCGGCCCCTGGCGGACGGCACACCTGGGAGAGTCGTATCCATGCAGGTCTGGCCTGGAGAGGCGTATCCGCTCGGCGCCACCTATGACGGCGCCGGAACCAACTTCGCGGTCTTCACGGAGGCCGCGGACCGAGTAGAGCTGTGTCTGCTGCACGACGACGGCTCGGAGACGGCGGTGGAACTGCGCGAAAGCGACGCGTTCGTGCGGCACGCGTATGTGCCGGGCGTGATGCCGGGACAGCGGTACGGGTTCCGGGTGCACGGCCCGTACGACCCCGGACGCGGGCTGCGCTGCAACTCCGCGAAGCTGCTGCTCGACCCGTACGCGAAGGCGATCAGCGGGTCGGTCCGGTGGGGCGAGGAGGTGTACGGCTACCACTTCGGCGCGCCCGAGCGGCGCAACGACCTGGACTCGGCGCCGCACACCATGACCTCGGTGGTGATCAACCCCTACTTCGACTGGGGCGACGACCGCCCGCCGCACACCGAGTACCACCACACGGTGATCTACGAGGCCCACGTCAAGGGCCTGACCATGCGGCACCCCGGGCTGCCGGAGGAGCTGCGCGGCACCTACGCGGGGCTCGCCCACCCGGCGATCATCGAGCACCTGACCAAGCTCGGGGTGACGGCGATCGAGCTGATGCCCGTGCACCAGTTCGTGAACGACCACCGGCTGGTGGACATGGGCCTGAACAACTACTGGGGCTACAACACCATCGGCTTCTTCGCCCCGCACAACGCGTACGCCTCCTGGGGCGACCGCGGCCAGCAGGTGCTGGAGTTCAAGTCGGCGGTCCGGGCGCTGCACGAGGCCGGGATCGAGGTCATCCTGGACGTGGTCTACAACCACACCGCGGAGGGCAACCACCTCGGTCCGACGCTGTCCTTCAAGGGCATCGACAACCCGTCGTACTACCGGCTCGCGGAGGATCCGCGCTACTACATGGACACCACGGGCACCGGGAACTCGCTGCTCATGCGGTCCCCGCACGTGCTTCAGCTGATCATGGACTCGCTGCGGTACTGGGTGACCGAGATGCACGTCGACGGCTTCCGCTTCGACCTCGCGGCGACCCTGGCCCGGCAGTTCCACGAGGTGGACCGGCTGTCGTCGTTCTTCGACCTGGTGCAGCAGGACCCGGTGGTCTCCCAGGTGAAGCTGATCGCGGAGCCGTGGGACGTGGGCGAGGGCGGCTACCAGGTGGGCAACTTCCCGCCGCTGTGGACCGAGTGGAACGGCAAGTACCGGGACACGGTCCGCGATCTGTGGCGGGGCGAGCCGCGCACGCTCGCCGAGTTCGCCTCCCGGCTGACCGGCTCGTCCGACCTCTACCAGGACGACGGCCGCCGCCCGCTGGCCTCGATCAACTTCGTCACCTGCCACGACGGTTTCACCCTGCACGACCTCGTCGCGTACAACGAGAAGCACAACAGCGCCAACGGCGAGGACAACCGGGACGGCGAGAGCCACAACCGGTCGTGGAACTGCGGGGCGGAGGGCGAGACCGACGACCCGGAGGTGCTGCGGCTGCGCGCGCGGCAGATGCGCAACTTCATCGCCACGCTGATGCTGTCGCAGGGCGTGCCGATGATCAGCCACGGCGACGAGTTCGCGCGCACCCAGCGCGGCAACAACAACGCCTACTGCCAGGACAACGAGCTGTCCTGGGTGGACTGGCCCCAGTCCCTGGAGAGCGATCTGCTGGAGTTCACGCGCGCGATGGTGTGGCTGCGCCGCGACCATCCCGTCTTCCGGCGGCGCCGCTTCTTCCACGGCCGTCCGGTGGAGGGCACTCACGACGAGCTGTCCGACATCGCCTGGTTCACCCCCGAGGGCGGCGAGATGACGCAGCAGGACTGGAACTCGGCGCAGGCGTCCGCGCTGACCGTGTTCCTGAACGGCAACGCCATCTCCGAGCCCGGCCCGCGCGGGGAGCGCATCACCGACGACTCCTTCCTGCTGATGTTCAACGCCTCGCCCACGCCGCTGCACTTCCTGGTACCGGTCGACCACGGCCGCCAGTGGCAGGTGGTCGTCGACACGGCCCGCCCGGACGGGGTGCCACCGGGAACGGGCGCGAAGGTGGCGGCCGGCGACCGCATCACCCTGCCGGACCGCAGCCTGACGGTGCTGCAACGGCCGGCGTAGGGGCGCGGGGGGGCGCGCGTGCGGGGCAGCCGTTCCGTACGCGCGCGTGGCGGGCGCGTACGCGAGACCTGCGCGGGCGGCGGCGCGCGCCCGCGGCCGGTCCGGTCGTGGTGCCGGGGCCCGGGTGCCCAGGGGCCATGACGGCGGATGACGGATGGAGGGTGAAGGGTGAAGGCGGTGCCGCTGGGCGGTGCCGTGCCGCCCACCGCGTACGCCGGGTGGGCGAGTGGCGCGGCGTCGCCGTCGGCAGCCGGCCCAGGGGGACGCGCACGGCGCCGGACACGCGTGCGTGATCCGGGCGGAGGTCGATGACACGAAAGACGGTGAGCGGGGTACGTAGGTTCCCATGACTTCTGCGCGACCCGGACCGGGGGTGCCCACGGCCACCTACCGGCTGCAGCTCCAGCCCGCGTTCCCGTTCGCCGCCGCCGAAGCGGCCGTACCGTACCTGGCGTCGCTCGGCGTCTCCCACCTGCATCTGTCCCCCGTCCTGGAGGCCGTCCCGGGCTCCGCCCACGGTTACGACGTCGTGGACCACACGCGCGTGCGCGCGGAGCTGGGCGGAGAGGAGGGGTTGCGCGCGCTGGCGCGCACGGCGCACGAGCACGGCCTCGGCCTGGTGGTGGACATCGTGCCGAACCACATGGCCATGGCCCCCCGGCACAACCCCGCCCTGTGGGAGGTGCTGCGCGAGGGGCCCGACTCGCCGTACGCGCGCTGGTTCGACATCGACTGGGAGGCCCAGGGCGGCCGGGTGCTGCTGCCGGTGCTCGGCGGCCCGGTCGGCTCCGAGCTCGCGCACCTCGTGGTCGACGGTGACGTACTGCGCTACCACGACCACGCCTTCCCACTCCGGCCGGGAACCGAGCACCTGCCGCTGCCCCAGCTGCTGGACGCCCAGTGGTACCGCCCGGTGTGGTGGCGGCTGGCCCGCACGGAGCTGAACTACCGGCGGTTCTTCAGCATCTCGGAGCTGATCGGGGTGCGGGTGGAGGATCCCGAGGTGTTCGACGCCACCCACGCCACCGTCCTGCGGCTGCTGGGCGAGGGCGTGTTCGACGGGCTGCGGATCGACCACCCCGACGGGCTCGCCGACCCCGACGGCTACCTCGCGCGGCTGCACGAGGCGACTGGCGGGCGCTGGACGGTCGTGGAGAAGATCCTGGCCGACGGCGAGCACCTGCCGGCCTCCTGGCCCGTTGCGGGCACCACGGGTTACGACGCCCTGCGGCACGTCGACGGCCTGTTCACGGACCGCACCGGGGCGTACGAACTGCTGGGCCGCTACCGGGCCTTCGCGGCGCCCCAGACCGACCGGGGCGGCAACTGGGAGGCCACGGTCCGGCGGGCCGCGTACAAGGTGCTCACGCACGAGCTGGCGACCGAGACGGACCGGCTCACCCGGGTGGCGGCCCGGCTGTGCGCCGCCTCCCCCGACCTCTCGCTGCGCGACCGCGCGCCCTGGGCGCTGCGGACGGCCGTGGAGGAGCTGCTGGTCCGGATGCGGGTCTACCGGCCGTACGCCTCCGGTGACGCCTCCGCCGTGATCACCGAGGGGGCCGCCGAGGAGGCCCGGCTGGCCTTCGTGGTGCCCGAGGAGGCCGAGGCCGTCGGCGTCGTGCGCCGGCTGCTGGTCGAGCCGCCCGGTGATCCGTCGGCGCCGGACCACGCCGACCGGGTGGAGTTCCGCACCCGGTTCGCGCAGACCGCGTCGGCGCTGCGCGCGAAGTCGGTCGAGGACACCGCCTTCTACCGCTACGTACCGCTGCTGTCGGCGACCGAGGTGGGCGGCGATCCGGGCAGCCCGGGGGTCTCCCCGGAGGAGTTCCACGCGTACTGCGCGCGCGTGCAGCGCGACTGGCCGCTCACCGGCACGGTCGTCTCCACGCACGACACCAAGCGCAGCGCGGACGTGCGCGCCGCGCTGGCCGTGCTCACCGAGTGCCCGGACCGCTGGGCGGAGCTGCTCGCCGAGGTGACCCTGCCCGAGGAGGGCGTGCCGGACGGGCAGCTGGCCTGGGCGGCCTGGCAGACGGTGTTCGGTCTGGGTCCGGCCGAGGAGGAACGGGTCCAGCAGGCGCTGCTGAAGCACGTGCGCGAGGCGGGCATGTACACCAGCTGGACGGAACAGGAGCCGCCGTACGAGGAGGCGGTGGCGTCCTTCGTCGCGGCCGGGCCGTGCGGGCCGCCCGGCGAGCGCGTGGCGGCGTTCCGCAAGGCGCTGGAGCCGCACGTGCGGGCCAATGTCCTCGGCACCGCGCTGGTCCATCTGACGATGCCGGGGGTGCCGGACGTGTACCAGGGCACGGAGGGCGAGTACCGGGCGCTGGTGGACCCGGACAACCGGCGGCCGGTGGCGTTCCCGCCGGAGGCACCCGGCGAGAAGGACGCGCTGACGGTGGCGGCGCTGCGGCTGCGCGCCCGGTGCCCGCAGGCCTTCGGCGCGGACGCGTCCTACGACCCGCTGACGGCCGAGGGCCCGGCGGCCGACCACTGCCTGGCGTTCGCCCGCTCCGGATCGGTGGTCACGGCGGTGACCCGGCTGTCCCTGCGGCTCGCGGAGGCGGGCGGCTGGCGGGAGACCCGCCTCCCGCTCCCGCCGGGCCGCTGGGCGGACGTCCTCACCCCCGGCCGGGAGTTCACCGGCCACGCACCCCTGGCGGACCTCCTGGACCGCCTGCCGGTGGCCCTGCTGGAACGGGTGACGGAGGACTGAGGACCCAGGGGCCGGCCCGCGGACCGGTGCGGCGAGCGGCCGTACGGCTCACGCTCTCGCCAGGCCGCTGGGCGGACGTCTTCACCCCCGGCCGGGAGTTCACCGGCCACGCACCCATGGCGGACCTCCTGGACCGCCTGCCGGTGGCCCACTGAGGACGCAGGGGCCGGTCCGCGGCCCAGTGCGGCGAGCGGCCGAGGCGGTCGCACGGCTCACGCTCCCGCCGGTGGCCACCCTGCGCCCAGCGCACAGCTGTCCGGCACACCGCCTCCCGCGTGTGGTCACGCCGCGGGCGGCTCGCAGTTCTCGTGCGGGCCGTCGGCGTTCAGGGGTGGCCAGGCCGCGCGCAGGAGGTCCACGAAGGCAGCGGCGGCGCCGGTGGGCGGCACGCGCGCGTAGACGGTCAGGGAGCGCTTCCAGGGCGGGTCGGGGGTGAGGACCACGCAGTCCTCGCCGACGGCCCCCCGCACGATGTGGGCGGGCGCGGCGCACACCCCGACACCGGCGGCGGCCATGCGGACGGCCGTGGAGGTGTGCTCGGTCCACACGGCGGTCCGGGGCTGGAATCCGGCGTTCCGGCAGGCCCGGTCGAGGAAGCGTTCGCCGTGCACGACGGGTTCCATGGCGCAGCGGATCCAGGCGTGGTCGGCGAGTTCCGGGAGCGTGACCGTCGTACGCCCGGCGAGCCGGTCGTCGAAGGGCACGACGAGGACGACCTCCTCCTCGCCGACGGTCACGACGGTGCCGGGCCGCCCGGACGGCTCGGGGCCGACGGCGAGGTCGGCGGTGCCGCGCTGCACGGCCTCCTCCAGGGCCTCGGCGGTGGCGTACTCGTGCAGGCGCAGCAGGACCCGGGGATGAGCCGCGCGCCAGCGGGCGAAGACGTCGGGCAGGGTGCCGACCGCGATGGAGTGCAGCGCCGCGACATGCAGTTCACCGCCCTCGGCTCCGGCGGAGGCGCGGGCCGCGCGGCGGGCCCGGGCCGCGCTGCGGACGGCGAGTTCGGCGTGCGGCAGGAAGGCGCGGCCCATGGGGGTGAGGCGGACGCCCCGGGGCAGGCGCTCCAGCAGGGCGCCGCCGACCGACTTCTCCAGTGCCTTGATCTGGTGCGAGAGCGCGGACTGGGTGACGTGCAGGGCGTCCGCCGCGCGCGTGAACGACGCCTCCTCGACGACCGTCACGAAGTACTCCATCTGGCGCAGGCTCACGTCCCCGCATCCCTCCCCGTCCTGCCATGAAGATCGTGCATGGAGTCCACAACAACATTGCCTTGGACTCATGACAAGGGGTGGACGGAGGGTGGATGCCATGACCATCGACATGGGCATCAACACATCCGACGTGATCGTCATCGGCGGCGGCACCGGCGGCTACAGCACCGCCCTGCGCGCCGCCTCCCTCGGCCTGGACGTCGTCCTCGTCGAACGCGACAAGGTCGGCGGAACATGCCTGCACCGCGGGTGCATCCCCAGCAAGGCGATGCTGCACGCCGCCGAGCTGGTCGACGGGATCGCCGAGGCCCGTGAGCGCTGGGGCGTGAAGGCCACCGTGGACTCCGTCGACTGGGGAGCGCTGGTGGCCACGCGCGACGACATCGTGGCGCGCAACCACAAGGGGGTCGAGGCCCACCTCGCGCACGCGGGCGTACGGGTGGTGCGGGGCAGCGCGCGGCTGACGGGAGCGCGCACGGTACGGGTGGAGAGCGTGGGTACGAACGCTGCGCCGGGCGCGCGCTCGGACCGTGCGCCGGACGGGCTCACCGACGACGCGCCCGGCGTGCACGATCTCACCGCGCGCCGTGCGCTCGTCCTCGCGACCGGCTCCCGCCCCCGCACGCTCCCCGGGCTCCAGCCGGACGGGCGGCGCGTGGTGACGAGCGACGACGCCCTGTTCGCGCCGGGGCTGCCGGCGTCGGTCCTGGTGCTGGGCGGGGGCGCGATCGGGGTGGAGTACGCCTCCTTCCACCGGTCCATGGGCGCCGAGGTCACCCTGGTGGAGGCCGCCGACCGGATCGTGCCGCTGGAGGACGCCGACGTCAGCCGGCATCTGACGCGGGGCCTGCGCAAGCGCGGGATCGATGTGCAGGCGGGGGCGCGGCTGCTGGACGCGGAGCTGCTGGAGGACGGCGTACGCGCGCGCGTGCGGACCGCGCGGGGAGAGACCCTGGCGCTGACGGCGGAGCGGCTGCTGGTGGCCGTCGGCCGGGCTCCCGTCACCGAGGGACTGGGCCTGGAGGCGGCCGGGCTGACGACGGACGAGCGGGGGTTCGTCGTACCGGAGGACTGGGGCCGGCTGGAGACGGCCGTGCCGGGCGTCCATGTCGTCGGCGACCTGCTGCCGCCGCCCTCCCTCGGACTGGCCCACGCCTCCTTCGCGGAGGGCCTGCTGGTGGCGGAGACCGTGGCCGGCCTCCGGTCCCCGGCGGTCGACTACGCGGCCGTGCCCCGGGTGACGTACTCCGCGCCGCAGACCGCCTCGGTGGGGCTGAGCGAGGCCGAGGCACGCGCGCGTGGGCACGCGGTGGACGTCAACACGATGCCGCTGACCGCCGTCGCCAAGGGGATGGTGCACGGCCGCGGCGGCGTGGTGAAGGTCGTGGCGGAGGCCGGCGGCGGGCAGGTGCTCGGCGTCCACCTGGTCGGCCCGAACGTGTCGGAGATGATCGCCGAGAGCCAGCTGATCGTCGGCTGGGACGCCGAGCCCTCGGACGTGGCCCGGCACGTGCACGCGCACCCCACCCTGTCGGAGGCGGTGGGCGAGGTGTTCCTGACGCTCGCGGGACGCGGCCTGCACCAGCAGTGAGCCCACGGAACGCAGGGGCCCGAACGGGGGCGGGCTCCTGCGTCCGGGCGCCCCGGGAGCCTGCCCGCCGCATGCTTGACAGTTCACCTTTCGCGTGCGGGACTGGGAGGTGCGAAGCCGGGCGGACAAGTCGGGGGTGAGTCCTCTGCCGGAGCTGCGCTATCCCAGCGTTCCCGAACTGGTCGCCGCCGCTCAGGCCTTGGCGGCTCAGGAACCCGGGCTGTGCGCGCTGCGTCAGGTGGGCGTCTCGCGCGCGGGAAGACCCTTGCACCTGCTGTCGGTGGGGCACGCCCGCCGTGCGGTGCTCGTGGTGGCGGGCGCGCACGCCAACGAGCCGACGGGCGGCTCCACCCTGCGGGTGCTCGCCGAACGGGTGCTGGCCGAGCGTGAGTTGCGGGCCGGCACCTCCTGGCACTTCCTGCTGTGCGCGGACCCCGACGGCGCGAGTCTGCACGTGACCCCGGCGCCGCGCAGCCTGCTCGACTACCACCTCGGCTTCTACCGGCCGACGGGCGCGGAGCAGCCGGAGTGGTCGCCGTCGGTGCTGCCGCCGGACCGACTGCCGCCCGAGACCCGGACGCTGACCCGGGTCATAGACGAACTGCGCCCGTATCTCCAGGTGACCTTGCACGGCACCGATCTGGGCGGCAGCTGGGTGCAGCTGACCAAGGACGTGCCCGGCCTCGCGGAGCCCTTCGCCAAGTCCGCGGCGGAGCTGCACATTCCGGTGGAGACGGGGGCCTCGGACGCGGCGGGCTGGCCCGCCTCCGGTCCCGGTGTGCATGTGATGCCCGGCCCGGAGACCGGCGTGGCCTACCCGAGCCTGCCGGACGACGCCCGGCACAGCACCTGGTACCACGCGCACCGGTACGGCGGTCTGACGGCCGTGGTGGAGGTGCCGATGTGGGCCAGTGACCTGGTGGACGACCCGGCGCCGCACCCGGCACCGGCGGCGGCCATGCGGCGCCTGGCCACGCGGCTGCTGCGGGACGCCCGGGAGGTCGAGCGGATCCTCGCCGAGGCGCTGCCCCGGCTGGAGGGCGTGGACGGGCCGCTGCTGCGGGCCTCGCAGTGGGCGCTGGAGCTGATCCCGGGCCTCGCGGAGGACTGGACCCACACCTCTCCGGCGGGCACGACGATGGCGTACGTCGGCAGTGTCGACGCCTTCGGACGGCGGCTGCCGCTGCGGGCCGCGGCGATGCTGCTGCGGGTGCTGCGGGAGGCGGACGACCGGGCGGCGCCGCGCCTGGAACAGCTCGTCGCCACCTGGTGCGACGCCTTCGCGGAGCGGTTCCGGGCCCGCTGGGTGCCGTTGGAGCACCAGGTGGAGCACCAGTCCCGGACGGTACTGGTGGCGGCACAGCAGGCCCGCGACCAGGCGGCGTGAGCCGGCGGGCGGCGCGGGGGCCGAAGCCACCCACGCCGCCCGCGCGCCGGCTCACGCCACCCCCGGCGCGCCGGTCCCCCGCTCGGGGGTCCGCCCCTCAGCCGTCCAGGGCGAACACGGAGCCGGTCCGTGCCCTCATGACACACGCGCTGGTGTACGTCTCCTGGAAGTCGACCGACCGCCCGTCCCACCGCCCGCGCGCGTGGACCGTCACCGGGGCGAAGATCATCGGGCAGAACACCTGCTTGGCCGGGATGCGGTCGATGGCACCGCCGGCGGCGGCCAGTTCCGCGCAGGCCTCCGACGCGCGCGCGTGTCCCTGGGGCGGCTCGCACATCAGCAGCGTGCCGCGGGTGTCGCTGGACCGGGCGTCGCCCTTGGTGACCGTGAGATAGAGCCAGTTGCCCGGGAGGACGCCACGGGAGGCTGCCTGGGCCGGTCCCGCGGTGAGGAGACCGGCGGCGGTCAGCAGGGCGCCGGCCGCCGCTGCCGCTCTGGTGAGGTACGTCATACCCCGATGCATCGGCACGGCGGCCCGCCTTCCGCAGTGCGGCTCACCCGATCGGCACCGCACGCGCGCGGGTTCGCACAGGTCCGGCCGGGCGGGGCTCAGCTCACCGCGAGCCGGAACGCCATCCTGCCGAAGGCGACCTGGTCGCCCTCGCGGACGACGACGGCCCCGGTCACCCGGCGGCCGTTGACGGTCGTGCCGTTGGTCGAGCCCAGGTCCCTGAGGACCCACAGGCCGCCCTGGCGGCGGAGTTCGGCGTGCACGCGGGAGACCGTCTCGTGGTTCAGGCGCAGCCCGTTCGCCGGGTCCCGTCCGATGCGCAGCGGATGGGTGTGGTCCGGGTGCGGCAGCAGCAGCTTGGGCAGCCGTTCGGCCTGCCAGGCGCGCCGCAGCCGTACGGTGAACCCGGAGACGGCCTCCACGGTGCCGAGGACCGCGCGGGAGAAGCGGTTCTCCCGGGGCAGGTCGGCGACGAGGGCGGCGAGTTCGTCGGAGCGGCGCGCGGCGAGCGCCAGTTCCATGCGGTGCACGAACGTGTCGTGCGAGAGCCGGCCCATGGCGACGCCGTCGCGCAACACCCGCAGCGCCTTGTCGCGCTCCGCGTCGGACAGGCGCGCGGGGTAGGTGGAGAACTCGAAGGACGACGTCACGCTGGTGATTGTCGGGCAGTGAACCCCGGGTGTCCAGAAATCACGGAATCGGCGCCGGTCCGCGGGTACTTCCGCGACACCTGCCGGCAAAGGGCCGATTCGAGAGCGGATTGATCGCCCGGGGCGGCACGATGGAGACGCGGGACATCACGGTGAGCAGACGAAGGGGAACCGTCCGTGCAGTTCGAGGTGTGGGCACCGCAGGCAGACCGAGTGACGCTCCATTGCGAGGGCGCCACGCGCGCGTTGGCGCGCGACCCCGCGCGCGCGGGGTGGTGGACGGGTGAGGCGGACGCCGGGGACGGCGCCCGGTACGGGTTCGCGCTGGACGACGGTCCGGTGCTGCCCGACCCGCGCTCGCGCCGCCAGCCGGACGGCCCGGACGGGCTGAGCGCGGTCGTGGACCACGGGCGGTACAAGTGGCGCGCGCGGTGGGCGGGGCGCGGGCTGCCGGGCGCGGTGCTGTACGAGCTGCACGTGGGCACGTACACCCGGGAGGGCACCCTGGACGCCGCCGCCGCGCGCCTGGAGCACCTGGTGGAACTGGGCGTGACGCACGTGGAGTTGATGCCGCTGTGTCCCTTCCCGGGCCGGCACGGCTGGGGCTACGAGGGGGTGTCGCTGTGGGCGGTGCACGAGCCGTACGGCGGCCCCGAGGCCCTGCGGCGCTTCGTGGACCGGGCGCACGAACTCGGTCTGGGTGTCGTCCTGGACGTGGTGCACAACCACTTGGGGCCGACCGGGAACTATCTGCCGCGGTTCGGGCCGTACTTCACGGACACGCACACCACGCCGTGGGGTTCGGCGGTGAACCTGGACGCGCCCGGCTCGGACGAGGTGCGCGCCTTCCTTCTCGGCAGCGCGCTGGCGTGGCTGCGGGACTACCGGATCGACGGCCTGCGGCTGGACGCGGTGCACACGCTGTACGACACGCGCGCGTGCCACTTCCTGGAGGAGCTGTCGGCGGCGGTCGACGGCCTGGCCGAGGAGGTCGGCAGGCCGCTGTTCCTGATCGCCGAGTCGGACATGAACAACCCGCGCTTCATCACCCCGCGCGCGGAGAACGGCCTGGGGCTGCACGCGCAGTGGAACGACGACTTCCACCACGCCCTGCACGCCACGCTGACCGGTGAGTCCCAGGGCTACTACGCCGACTTCGCGCGGGATCCCTTCGCCGCGCTCGCCAAGACGCTCACCGGCGGCTGGTTCCACGACGGCACGTACTCCAGCTTCCGGGGCCGCAGTCACGGGCGGCCGCTGGACCGCTCGCGCGTGGCCGGGCACCGGCTGCTCGGCTACAGCCAGACCCACGACCAGGTCGGCAACCGCGCCCAGGGCGACCGGCTCTCCGCCCACCTCTCCCCCGGCCTGCTGGCCTGCGCCGCCGCGCTGACCCTGACCGCACCGTTCACGCCGATGCTGTTCATGGGCGAGGAGTGGGCGGCGGGCACGCCGTGGCAGTTCTTCACCGACCACACCGACCCCGAGCTGGCCGAGGCGGTGCGGCAGGGCAGGCGGCGGGAGTTCGCCGCGCACGGGTGGTCCGAGGACGAGGTGCCGGACCCGCAGGACCCGGCGACCCGCGAGCGGTCCTGCCTGGACTGGTCGGAGCCCGAACACGAGCCCCACGCGCGCGTGCTGGCCTGGTACCGGCAGCTGATCGCGCTGCGCCACGCCCAGCCCGACCTCACCGACCCGGACCTCGCCGACACGAAGGTCGCGTACGACGAGGACGCCCGCTGGCTGGCCTTCCGGCGCGGGGACGTGCGGGTGGCGGTGAACCTGGGCAAGGAACAGGCGGCGATCCCGCTGGGCACCGGCCGGGTGGAGATCCTCGCGGCCTGGGACCCGGTCGAGGCGCCGGGCCCGGACGGGCTGCTCCAGGTGCCCGGGGAGTCGTGCGTGGTGCTGACGCAGCCCTGAGAGGCGGCACCGGCACGGCCCTGAGGGGCCCCTGCGGGCCCGTCAGGGCTCCGGCTCGTCCTCCTGGAGGTCGGTCACCCGCTCCAGCAGGATCGGCTCCCAGGCGCGCCGCAGCTGGGCCCGCAGCAGTGGCAGGGAGCCGGTCGTACGGCCCTCCAGGCGGCCGGCGAGGCGGACGACGGCGTCGCAGCGGGCCAGCCACAGGCCGCGCAGACAGGGGCGGGCGCCGTAGCCGGCGAGGGTGGCGGCGCGGACGGCCGCCGGGGAGCCGACGGCGACGGCGAGCCCGGCGATGTCCTCGGCGGGGTCGCCGAGGGCCGCCGCGGTCCAGTCCAGGATGCCGCGCACCCGTCCGTCGGCACTGACCACCACGTGCGCGCCGGTCAGCCCGTGGTGGGTGAGGACGGCGGAGCCGGGCTGCGCGGCGAGCTGGGCCGCGCCGGGCGGGGTCAGCTGGTGCAGCCGGGCCGCGTCGAACTCGTCGGCGGCGGCGAGCCGTCCGGCCGCGTGCAC
>NZ_JBEXKG010000075.1:0-37267 GCF_040609555.1 Streptomyces sp. NPDC004658 | reverse complement strand
GGGGGGGGGGGGGCGTGCGCCCCGCGCCCCGCGCCTCCCGCCGCACGACCGGGGAAACCGGTGGAGGAGCCACCCCCGCTGTGCCTAAGGTCGCGCAATGAGTACACGCACCTTCCGCATCACCGTCCGCGGCGCCTTCGACGCCCTCACCGACGCCCAGCGCGCCGCCCTGCTGGCCGACGCCGCCGAGCACGACCTGCTGCGCGCCGCCTTCACCCCCGAGGGCACGCTCACCTACGACATCGCCGCCCGGCCCGCCTTCGTCTTCCGCTTCTCCGCGACGGGAGAGAAGGAGGAGGACATCCTGAAGGCGACGGAACGGGCCGAGGAGGCGGCGAAGTCCTGGCTGGCTGCGCGCGGCTACGACTTCAAGCACCTGCGGACGACCGCCGAGGACCTCTCCCGGGCGCCGCTGGGCAAGCGCCGGCGCCGGGCCGCGCGGACGACCGACTCCTGACGCGGCCTAAACTTGAGCACTCAAGGAGTAGGCAAAGAGTTGGGGCAGGGAGTGGACCGTGAGTGAGGGCCTGGACGCGGTGCTCCGCCTGATGCGGGCCCAGTCGGCGCTCGTACGACGCTTGGACGCCCGGCTCGGCGGCCTGCACGGCGTCAGTTTCGCCGACTTCACCCTGCTGCTGCGGCTGGAGCAGGCGCCGGGCGGCCGGATGCGCCGGGTGGACCTCGCCGAGGCGCTGGGGCTGACCGCCTCGGGTGTGACGCGCGGGCTGGCTCCGCTGGAGCGGATCGGGCTGGTGACCCGGGAGCCGGACGCGCGGGACGCCCGGGTGGCGTACGCGGCGCTGACCGGGACGGGCCGGCGCCGGCTGGCGGAGATGCGGGCCACGGCGGAGGAGACCGCCGCCGAGATCTTCGCCGGACCGGCGTGGCCCGCCGCGGACATCGCCCGCCTCGCGGACCTGCTGACCCGTCTCGGCGGCACGGGCTTGACGGGACGCTGAAGTTCCCGTCCCCCGCCTCAACTCCTCGTGCCTCCGTGCACGTCGAGCTGTGGCGGGATTGCGGGCAAGCCGTGCGGGGGGTGGCCTGCCCGCGCTCGTCGCCGAGTCACCGTCCGGTGCGCGAGGTGCCGGACGGACGGCTCGCCATCCTCACGGGCACCGGACCGGACGTCAGGCCGCGCCGCCCGGTATCCAGCCCTGGCGGCGCAGTACGGCCGACACGTCCGGCGCCCGGTAGTGCTCCCCCTTGAGCACCTTGCCGTCGGCCCGGCGGGCGACCGTCCCGTCCGGGCCCCTCTTGCTCATGTTGGCCCGGTGGATCTCGGCGATCACCTCGTCCAGGTCGATGCCGTGCACCAGGGCCGTGCCGTACGCCACGTACACCACGTCGGCCAGCTCGTGCGCGAGCCGGTCCAGCGGCCCCTCCACCGCGACCTCGGCGACCTCCGCGGCCTCCTCGGCGAGCAGTTCACCACGGTGGGCGGCCAGCTCCGGGTCCACCTCCGTCGGCGTGCTGCGGGCGTCGAGACCGAAGGCGCGGTGGAACTCGCGGACGAGGCGGGCGGGTGACGTGCGCGTACGGTCGGCGGGCGAAGTGGTCATACGGCGACTCTAACGGCGGCCACTGACAACGCCCCTCGGCCCGCGCGGACCCCCGCCGCACCCGCTCCCCCCCTTACCGGAGTGACCCCGGCCCTGGTCAGTGGTGCGCGTCAACTGGCAGGATCGCCGCATGTCCAAGATGTTCCCCCGGCTCGGCAGACGCCGAGCGGCGCAGGGCGCGGCCGTCGGTGCCGTCGCCCTCGCGCTGCTGCTGTGGTGGCTGCTGCCCTTGGGCGAGAAGCCGCCGAGCGGGACGATCGTGTTCAGCACCGGTACCTCCCGCGGCGTCTACCAGGAGTACGGCGAGCGGCTGCGCACCGAGTTGGACAAGGACATGCCGGGCCTGAAGGTGAAGCTGCTCCACAGCGCCGGCTCCCAGGAGAACGTCCAGCGGGTGGCGACCGGGCAGGCCGACTTCACCATCGCGGCGGCCGACGCGGTGGCGACGTACGAGCTGCGGCACGGCGACGGCGCCGGACGACTGCGCGGTGTGGCCCGGCTCTACGACGACTACGTCCACCTCATCGTCCCCCGCGACTCGGACATCCGGAGCGTCGCCGACCTGCGGCACAAGCGGGTGGCCACCGGACTGCCCAATTCCGGGGTGCGGCTGATAGCCGACCGGGTGCTGCGCGCCGCCGGCATCGACCCGCGCAAGGACATCACTCCGGTCGCGGACGGCATCGACACCGGGCCCGCGCGGCTGCGGGACGGCAAGATCGACGCCTTCTTCTGGTCCGGCGGTCTGCCCACGAAGGGACTGGTCGCGCTGGCGAAGCAGGACGGGTTCCGGTTCCTGCCGATCGGCGACGCCCTCGTCACCCGGCTGCACGCCCAGGGCGACGGCGCGCGCTACTACCGGACCACCAACATCCCCGAGTCGGCCTACCCGAACGTGCAGCAGGGGGTGCAGGTGCCGACGATCGCCGTGTCCAACCTGCTGATGACCCGCACGGACATGGACCCCAGGCTGACCGAGTGGGTGACCCGCACGGTGATCAAGAGCCGGGACGGCATCGGCGCGCATGTCCACTCCGCCCAGCTGGTCGATCTGCGCACCGCCATCTACACCGACCCCCTGCCCTTGCAGGAGGGCGCCCGACGGTACTACCGCTCGGTGAAGCCGTAGGGGCCGAAGGGCGGGTCAGGGAGCCTGCGTCGGTCTCGGCGGGGTCTAGGGGGCGGTGTCCGCCGCGTCCCCGCCGGTCTCCCCGTGCCGGGGCACCCGGACCGTCACCCGCAGCCCTCGCGGCTCGTGATGGGCGTAGTCGATCGAGCCGCCGCCCGCCGCGAGCAGCGCGCGGGTGATGGACAGGCCGAGGCCCGAGCCCTTCACGTTCTGGTGCCGGCCGCTGCGCCAGAACCGGTCGCCCACGCGCGCGAGTTCCTCGTCGGTGAGGCCGGGGCCGGTGTCCGTGACGACGACGGTGGTCGTGTCGCCGTCCGCGGCGACGGCGACGGCGACCGTGCCACCCTCGGGGGTGAACTTCACGGCGTTGTCGATCACCGCGTCCAGGGCGCTGGACAGGGCGATCGGGTCGGCCCAGCCGGTGGTGGGCGGGCAGTCGCCGGTCAGCCGGACGTTCTTGGTCCGGGCCGCCGGTGCCCAGGCGGCCACCCGTTCCCCGGCCAGCGCGCCGATGTCGGTCAGCTCCAGGTCGGCGTCGGCGTGCTCGGCCAGCGCCAGGTCGAGCAGGTCGTCCAGGACCTGCGCGAGCCGTTTGCCCTCGGTACGGACCGAGGCGATCTCCTCGTTGCCCTCGGGGAGTTCGAGGGCGAGCAGTTCGATGCGCAGCAGCAGCGCCGCGAGCGGGTTGCGCAGCTGGTGCGAGGCGTCGGCGACGAAGGCGCGCTGCTGCTCCAGCACGGCCTCGACGTTGTCGGCCATCTCGTTGAACGAGCGGGCCAGCCGTCTGAGTTCCGGCGGCCCGCCGGCGACCGCGACCCGGGACTTCAGGCGCCCGGTGGCGATGTCGTGGGTGGTGGCGTCCAGGATCCGGACCGGCCGGAGCACCCAGCCGGTCAGCCGGAGCGCGGCACCGACGGCGAGCAGCATGGCCGCGATCTCGCCGGCACCGATGAACAGCCAGCCGCGCAGGATGCGGGAACGCAGCTGTCCGGTGGGCGAGTCGGTGACCACGACCGCGACGACGTCCCCGTCCCGGATCACCGGCGAGGCGACGACCAGCCGGCCGCGCTGCCAGGGCCACACCTGACGGGGGTCGTGGCTGCGCCGGCTGAGCTTCGCCTCGTCGAAGGCCCTTCGGACCTCCCCCGTCCGCGGTACGAACCAGTCGCCGGGCGCGTTGGCCATGGCGGAGCCGTTGCGGTAGAAGACACCGGCGCGGATGCCGTAGACGCCGTAGTAGCTCTCCAGTTCGCTGCGCAGGGTCTCCCCGCGCTCGTCCGTGGCGGTGCGGCGGGGTCCGCTGGGCCCGTCGGTGACGAACTGGGCGAGCGCCGCGAAGCGTGCCGTGTCGTCGATCCGGTCGACGACGACCCGCTGCTGCTGTGCCGCGGCCACGCTGCCGGCGAGCGGGATGCCGAGCGCGAGCAGGACGGCCGCCAGCAGGACGATGAGCAGCGGGAGGAGGCGTGTGCGCACCCGTCCCCGCTAGGCGGCCGGGGCGACGAGCCGGTAGCCGACGCCGCGTACGGTCTCGATCAGCGCGGGCATCCGCAGCTTGGCGCGCAGGGAGGCGACGTGCACCTCCAGGGTGCGGCCGGTCCCTTCCCAGCTGGTCTGCCAGACCTCGCTGATGATCTGTTCGCGCCGGAACACCACGCCGGGCCGCTGGGCGAGCAGGGCGAGCAGATCGAACTCCTTGCGGGTCAGCTGGACGGCCGAGCCGTCCACGCTGACCTGGCGGGTGGGCAGTTCGATCCGGACCGGGCCGAGGAGCAGGGCGCTCTCGCCGCCGGTCGCCGGGTCCTCGTGTGCGGTGCGCCGGCTGACGGCGTGGATCCGGGCGAGCAGTTCCCCGGTGTCGTAGGGCTTCACGACGTAGTCGTCGGCGCCCAGGTTGAGTCCGTGGATGCGGGAGCGGACGTCGGAGCGCGCCGTGACCATGATCACCGGGGTGCTGGTGCGCTTGCGGATCTTGCCGCAGACCTCGTAGCCGTCCTGGTCGGGCAGGCCGAGGTCGAGCAGGACGACACCGAAACCGTTGCCCTCGGGGACGAGCGCCTGGAGGGCTTCCTCGCCGCTGCGCGCGTGGGTGACCTGGAATCCGTGCTTCGCGAGGACGGCCGACAGCGCCGCGGCGACGTGGTTGTCGTCCTCGACGAGGAGCAATCTCATTCCGGCCCCCTCCGGTTCAGCGGTCGTACGGTCTCGGTTCGCCTCTGGCGTGGATTGCGCGCACGCGCGCGTGCACCATGGCAGTGACGCCGATGGACACGGACGGCGTCAAGAGCGTTCTGGTTGCCCGCCGCTTCCGTTATCCGCCCGATACGCGCAGCGCCGACAAGTGCTACGACATGTGTCCGATTGCTATCGGATCGTGATGCTCAGATCTCCCTCAGATGTGATGACGCAGGTCACAGCCCCTCACTACTGTCCTCGGAAACCCGAGGAGGACGGAGCCTGAGAGCGATGACCAATGTATCGGTGGCCAAGGAAGATGTGGCCACGTCCGACGAACTGGTCGTCCTGAGGAGCGTCAACAAGCACTTCGGCGCGTTGCACGTGCTCCAGGACATCGACCTGACGATCGCCCGCGGCGAGGTCGTCGTGGTCATCGGGCCCTCCGGGTCCGGCAAGTCGACCCTGTGCCGCACCATCAACCGCCTGGAGACGATCGACTCGGGCACGATCACCATCGACGGCAAGCCCCTTCCGCACGAGGGCCGCGAACTGGCGCGGCTGCGGGCGGACGTCGGCATGGTGTTCCAGTCGTTCAACCTCTTCGCGCACAAGACCGTGCTCGAGAACGTGATGCTGGGTCAGGTCAAGGTCCGCAAGGCCGACAAGAAGCAGGCCGAGGAGAAGGCCCGGGCCCTGCTGGACCGGGTGGGCGTGGGCACGCAGGCCGACAAGTACCCCGCCCAGCTCTCCGGCGGGCAGCAGCAGCGGGTCGCGATCGCGCGGGCGCTGGCGATGGACCCGAAGGTCATGCTGTTCGACGAGCCGACCTCCGCCCTCGACCCCGAGATGATCAACGAGGTCCTGGAGGTCATGCAGCAGCTCGCGCGCGAGGGCATGACGATGATCGTGGTCACCCACGAGATGGGCTTCGCGCGATCGGCCGCGAACCGGGTGGTCTTCATGGCGGACGGCCGGATCGTCGAACAGGCCACGCCCGACCAGTTCTTCAGCAACCCGCGCAGCGACCGGGCCAAGGACTTCCTGTCCAAGATCCTGCACCACTGACGGCGCCGCCCGGCCGCCCGTACCGCCCGGCCGGCGCTCCGTCCAGCCGCACCCACCGCCCCGGCCGCACGCCCCGCCCGGTCCGCGTCGTCCCTGTCTCAGGGACTCGTTCCTCACCACTCAGAAGGATGTTCACCATGAAGCTCCGCAAGGTCACCGCCGCCTCGGCCGTCCTCCTCGCCCTCTCCGTGACCGCCACCGCCTGCGGCGGCGACAAGAAGGACGACAGCGCCGGTTCGTCCGGCGGTGGCAAGAAGATCACGATCGGCATCAAGTTCGACCAGCCGGGCATCGGCCAGAAGACCCCGCAGGGCTACTCGGGCTTCGACGTCGACGTGGCCACCTATGTCGCCAAGAAGCTCGGTTACAACGCCGACCAGATCGAGTGGAAGGAGTCGAAGAGCGCGGACCGCGAGACCATGCTCAAGCGCGGTGACGTCGACTTCATCGCCGCCTCCTACTCGATCACGCCGGAGCGCCAGAAGCTGGTCGACTTCGCCGGGCCGTACCTGCTCGCCCACCAGGACGTGCTGGTCCGCGCGGACGACGACTCCATCAAGTCGGCGGCCGACCTGAACAACAAGAAGCTGTGTTCGGTCACCGGTTCCACCTCGGCGCAGAACGTCAAGGACAAGCTCGCCCCCAAGGCGCAGCTCCAGCAGTACCCGACGTACTCCGCGTGCCTGACGGGTCTGCAGAACAAGGTGATCGACGCCCTGACCACGGACGACTCGATCCTCGCCGGCTATGCCGCCCAGTCCCAGTTCAAGGGCAAGTTCAAGCTCGGCGGCCTGAAGATGACCAACGAGAACTACGGCATCGGCGTCAAGAAGGGCAGCGACCTCAAGGACAAGATCAACAAGGCGCTGGAGGCCATGGTCTCCGACGGTTCCTGGGACGCGGCCGTGAAGAAGAACTTCGGCCCGGCCGGCTACAAGAACGAGCCCGCGCCGAAGATCGGCGACATCAAGAGCTGAGGCAACGCCCGGCGGATGCGCCGTCCGTGAGGGCGGCGCATCCGGGCATCCCTACACGCGAAAGCGCGGGAGATCGTGTTCGACTTTCTTGACGGTTACGACGTACTGGGCGCCTTCTGGACGACAGTGCAGCTGACGCTGCTGTCCGCCGTGGGCTCCCTGGTCTGGGGCACTCTGCTGGCCGCCATGCGGGTGGGTCCGGTACCGCTGATGCGCGGTTTCGGCACCGCCTACGTGAACATCGTGCGGAACATCCCGCTCACGGTGATCATCCTGTTCTCCTCGCTCGGCCTCTACCAGACGCTGAACATCACCCTCGCCGCGAAGGACACCGACGCGATCAACTTCCGGCTCGCCGTGCTGGGACTGATCGTCTACACGTCGGCCTTCGTGTGCGAGGCGATCCGGTCCGGCATCAACACGGTGCCGGTCGGTCAGGCGGAGGCCGCGCGTGCCATCGGCCTGAGCTTCTCCCAGGTGCTGTTCCTGGTGGTGCTGCCGCAGGCCTTCCGGGCGGCCGTCGGCCCGCTGACCAACGTCCTGATCGCCCTGACGAAGAACACGACCGTGGCGGCCGCGATCGGTGTCGCCGAGGCGGCCCTGCTCATGAAGGACATGGTCGAGAAGGAGGCCCAGCTGCTGCTGATCTCCGCGATCATCGCCTTCGGATTCTGCTGCCTGACCCTGCCGACCGGTCTGATCCTCGGCTGGGTGGGCAAGAAGGTGGCGGTGAAGCGATGAGCTCGGTCCTCTACGACGCCCAGGGACCGCGCGCCAAACGGCGCAACATCCTCTACACGGCGCTCTTCGTCGTCCTGCTCGCGGCCGCCCTCTGGTGGGTGTACTCGTCCCTGGACGAGAAGCACCAGCTGGACTGGGTGCTGTGGAAGCCGTTCTTCAGCGGCTCCGAGGCGTACACGACGTACATCTGGCCCGGCCTGCAGAACACCCTGAAGGCGGCGGCGCTGTCGATGGTCATCGCGCTGCCGCTGGGTGCCGTCCTCGGCATCGCCCGGCTCTCGGACCACATATGGGTGCGGGTCCCGGCCACGGTCGTGGTCGAGTTCTTCCGGGCCATCCCCGTCCTGGTCCTGATGATCTTCGGCAACGAGCTGTACAGCCAGTACACCGACGTCAGTTCCGACGACCGTCCCCTGTACGCGGTCGTGACCGGCCTGGTGCTGTACAACGCGTCGGTGCTCGCCGAGATCGTCCGCGCGGGCATCCTCGCCCTGCCGAAGGGTCAGTCCGAGGCGGCCATGGCGATCGGCATGCGCAAGAACCAGGTGATGCGGCTCATCCTGCTGCCGCAGGCGGTCACCACCATGCTTCCGGCGATCGTCAGCCAGCTCGTGGTCATCGTGAAGGACACCGCGCTCGGCGGCGCCGTCCTCACCTTCCCCGAACTGCTCGCCTCGGCGAACACCATGAGCGGCTACTACGGCGCCAACACCATCGCCTCCTTCACGGTGGTGGCCGTGATCTTCGTGATCATCAACTTCTCGCTGACCTCGTTCGCGAGCTGGCTGGAGGGCCGGCTGCGGCGCGGCAAGAAGTCGACCGGGGCGGTGCTCGGCGCCCAGGACATCGCGGGCACGGCGGCGACCGGCGCCGATCCTGCCGGCACCGCCGCGGGCATCGGCGACATCGACGGCGTCAGGAAGTGACGACCACTCAGGTGGCATGACTCCGTTCGGGGGCAGTGGCATGATCGCCACTGCCTCCGGTCGCTTGACGCAAACTCTGCCAATGGGTTGCATACGTTGTGTGATCGTGCACCCCGCTTCACCTTCCTGTTCACTTGTCTCCGTCAAGGCATCGCCGCGAGCAGGGGGCGCCACACCGTGGACCCGGTGATCATCGTCGGAGCGGGACCCGTCGGGCTCACGCTCGCCCTGGCGCTGGCGCGTCAGCAGGTGCCGTCCATCGTGCTGGACGAGGGCGTCGGCAAGGACGAGCCCCGTCCGGCGCGCACCGTCGTCCTGCGCGAGGACACGGCCGCCCTGCTGGAGCGGCTCACCGGGGTCGCGCTCGCGGAGCACGGCGTGCGCTGGGCCGGCTGGCGGTCGGTCAGGCGCCGGCAGGTGATGAGCGAAATCGCCTTCGCCGAGACCGAACCCGCGCCGCTGCACATCGCCCAGCATGTGCTCACGGGATTCCTGCGCGCGGCCATCGCGGCGGAGCCCCTGGTGAAGACGGCGGTGGAGAGCCGTCTGGACGCGATCGAGCAGGAGCGTTCCGGCATCACCGCGCGCACCCGCGGCCCGAAGGGCACCTGGTGGCGCGGCAGTTACCTGGTCGGCTGCGACGGCGCCCGCTCGACCGTGCGCAAGCTGCAGGACATCCGCTTCCCGGGCCGTACGGCGGTGGAACGGCACGCGGTCGCCGCGCTCCGCACGGAACTTCCGTGGGAGGGTCGGGCGTTGCTCCATCGGATGCCGCCGTGGCGGTCGTCCGGGCCCTCGGCCGGGGAGGTGACCGCCCGCCCCCTCCCGGACGGCGTGTGGCGCCTGGACTGGCTGCTGCCACCGGGCAAGGACCTGGTCACGCCCGAGATCCTGCTGGCCCGGATCCATGAGACCCTCACGGGCTGGACGGACAGCTCCGCACCGGTGTACGAGCTGCTGGACACCGGCGTGCACACGGTGCACCACCGCGTCGCCCGCCGGTGGCGTGCCGGCCGGGTCTTCCTCGCCGGGGACGCGGCCCACCTGCTCGGCGCGCTCGGCACCCAGGGGCTCGACGAGGGCCTCAGGGACGCCGACAACCTCGCCTGGAAGCTGGCCACGGCCTGGCACCACGGCCCGCACGAAGCCCTGCTGGACAGCTACCAGACCGAGCGGCGCGCGCTGGTCGCCGCCCGGCTGCGCGCCGCCGACCAGGCCCTGCCGGTGCTGCGCGGCGGGGGCGGGCTGCGCCACATCGTCCCCGGCACGGCCCGCAACCACGACGCGCTGCTGACCGACGGTCACCTGGGCCGCGGCCCGCTGGGCGCGCCCGGCACGTACGCCGACTCGCCGCTCGCACCCCGGCGGCTGGAAGGGGAGATCCCGGTCGGCACCCCGCCCGGCGCACAGGTCACCGACGTCCGGGTCACGGCGGAGGACGGGACCTTCGTCCGGCTGCGCGACCGGCTCGGCCGTGGCGCGCTGCTCGTCCTGCTGATCGCGCCCGGTACGGGCGTCTGGGACCGCAAGCACTGGATGTCCGCCGGGGTGATGCCCCGGCTCGCGGCGGCCGTGACCGCGCTGCCGCACCCCGCCGAGCTCCTGGTGGCCGAGAGCTACCCGGGCGCGCCGGCGCACAGCGTGCTGCTCGTCCGCCCCGACGGCCACCTGGTCACCGCGCTGAGCGGAGTCCGCCCGGCCGACCTGTACGCGGCGGCCGAGGCCACGGTGGGGGGCGCGGTGCAGACGCCGGAGACGGAACAGCAGGCGGAGGAGAGGGACGGGGAGAAGGCCAGGAAGGCAGCGGCGCAGGCCGGCTCGGGCGCACGCTGACGGGCGGTCCCGCCCGTCCACCGACGGCGGATCCCGGCGACGGCTCCCCCGCGCGCCGGCCGTGCTCCGCAGAGGGCTCCCGTACGCGCCGACCGCACCCCCTCACCCCCGTCCACGGAGTGACACCCGGTTGACCGCGGTGCGGCGGCAATGCTGTACTCCGGATCGTGACCGACACCTGTGTGCGCCTGTGGCGGAGGGTCCATATGGACCTCGTCCGCTATGCGGGCTGCGTGTGTCGCCCGTCCTGCTGAATTCGCATCCCCCTTTTTCCGGGCGCCGTCGCGCGCCCGTTCCGCGAACGCTCCTCAGGACGGTGTACGTGTCTGTCCCCTCGCCCTCCCCTTCCTCCCCTTCGCCTTCCCTGCCCGCGTCCGTCGCGCCGTCCGCCGACCCGACGCCCACCCAGGCGGACCTCCTGGACTTCGTCCGGCGTACGGCGGCCGACGCCGAACTGATCGCCTCCCTGCCGCTCGATCCGGAGGGCCGCACGTGGATCCGGTTGCAGGGCCCCGGCGGCAGTGAGGCCTGGCTGATCGGCTGGCCACCCGGCACCGGCACCGGCTGGCACGACCACGCCGACTCGGTCGGCGCCTTCCTCACCGCTTCGGGCGAGCTCACCGAGAACTCCCTCGCCGCCCGGCTGCCCACCGACGGCTGGAAGACCCTGGAACTCACCGAGGGGGTGGACCGCGTACGCCGGCTGCCCGCCGGACAGGGCCGCGCCTTCGGCCGGCACCATGTGCACGAGGTGTTCAACGAGTCCCGCGAGCGACACGCGATCTCCGTCCACGCCTACTACCCGCCGCTGCCCCGGATCCGCCGTTACAGTCGCACGGGCCAGGTGCTGCGCCTGGAGCAGGTCGAACGCCCGGAGGACTGGCAGTGAGCGGCACGATCGAGCAGCCGGGAACCGCTGGGGTGACGGCGGAACGCCCCCTGGGGATCGACGAGTTGCTGGAGCGCGTGCGCGCCGGCTACCGGCGCGTCGAGGCGCGGGAGGCGCATGAGGCGGCACGGTCCGGTGACGCGCTCCTGGTCGACATCCGGTACGCCGCCCTGCGCGACCGGGACGGACTCATCCCCGGCGCCGTCGTGGTCGAGCGCAACGAACTGGAGTGGCGACTCGACCCCCAGGGCAGTCACCGCCTCCCCGAGGCCACCGGACACGACCTGCGGGTCGTGGTGATCTGCAACGAGGGGTACGCCTCCAGCCTCGCCGCCGCCTCCCTCCACCAGCTCGGCCTGCACCGGGCGACGGACCTGGTCGGCGGCTTCCAGGCCTGGCGCGCGGAGGGGCTGCCGGTGGAGCCGGCGACACCCTGACCGGTCCCGGCCGGACACACCCGCAGGCATGAGGGCCGTGACTACTCCTTCGCCGTGGCCGCCGTCACCGCCCGCGCCCGGAGCGCGGCGCGGCCCGGCAGGGAAGTGGCGACGAGCGCGAGGAGGCCGGCCGCCGCGACGACGCCGGCGTACAGCGGCGGCGTGACCGCCGGGGCGGCCCGGCCCGTCATGCCGACGCTGAACGCGGTGAGCACGGCGAAAGCGATGCCGCTGCCGACCGAAGCGGCGAGGAGCAGGACGCACAGCGCCTCGGTACGCAGCATGCGCAGCACCTGTCGGCGGGTCGCACCGGCGAGGCGGAGCAGTGCGAACTCCCGGACACGCTCGGCGACCGACATGGCGAGCGTATTGACGACGGCGATGGCGGTGAAGGCCAGGACGAGCCCCATGGCCAGGTAGTTGACCTCGGCGTTCCCCTGCTGCCGATCGGTGTGCAGGGCTCCGGCGGCGGCCGGCGAGAGAATCTCCAACCCCGGGAACTCACGGAGGGTAGTCGCGAGTTCTGTCTGTGTACGGGTCGTGCGGACGAGGACGGAAGAGGCGAGCGGGTTGTCGACGTGGCGGGCCACGAGGTCGTGGGCGAGGGTCAGGTCGCCGAAGCCGAGACCCCGGGTGTAGACGGCGGCGACGGTCAGCGTGGCGGGCGTGCCGTCGCCGAGCGTGAGTTTCACGGTGCTCCCCGGCTCCAGATGCTGCTGGTCCGCGGCGAGTTCGCTGACGGCGACGGTGCCGGGGCCGAGCCGGTCGAGGGACCCGGCGGTGACCTCGGGGTCCCAGGTGCGGGTCAGACCCGCGGGGGTGACGCCCTGTGCGGGGTACTTGTCGAGGCCGACCCGGACGGTGGTGCGGACCACCTGGGTGACGATGTCGTGCCGTGTGCGCAACCGCTCGGCCGCCTCAGCGGGTACGCCCGGCCCCTGGGCGACGACGACCCAGTCGGCGTGGACGCCCTCGCGGACCTGGGCGCGGGCGGCGTTGCCAAGGGTGTCCTGGACGAACAGGACGGTGCAGGTCATGCCGACGAGCAGGGTGAGGGGGGTGACGACGGTGGCCATACGGGTGGCGTTGCCGCGCAGGTTCGCGGTGGCGAGCCTGCCACCGTGACCGGTGAGCCGGAGCGGGCCGGCGAGCAGCAGTGCGGCCGCCTTGACCAGGAGGGGGCCGAGCAGAGCGACGGAGGCGGACAGCACGACGACGGCGAGGAACGTCACGGGAGTCGAGGCGGGCTCGGTGCGCAGGGAGGCGAGAACGACGACGAGGACGACCCCGCCGGCGAGGAACAGCAGCCCGGCGGTGATGCGGCCCCAGGCGGGCCGGGTGGGCTCGGCCCTCGATTCCGCCAGGGCCTCGGCCGGGCGGATCCGGGCGATCCTGCGTGAGGCGATCCGGGCCGCCGCCCAGGCACCGAGGAGGGTGGCGGCGACAGCGGCGAGCGGCGGGAAGACACTGACGGTGTGCTCAAGGGTGTCGGGTACAGCGCCCAGGGCGACGAACCTGGCGTGCAGCCAGCCGCCCAGCGGCAGCCCGAGCAGGGCGCCGGCCACGCCCGCCGCCGCACCGACGATCAGCGCCTCCCGGCCGAGCAGCTTGCGGATCTGCCCGGACGTGGCGGCGACGGCCCGCAACAGGGCGACTTCGCGGTGGCGCTGCTGGACGGTGAGCGCGAAGGTGCCGACGACCACCAGCACCGCCACCAGAAGCGAGGTGCCGCCCATGGCGCCGCCCATGCTGACCAGCCGGGTCCGGGCGGCAGCCGCGTCCAGGAACTCGACGGGGCCGCGCGCGTCTCCGGTGCTGACCTGGGCCGTGGTGCCGTGCAGCGCCCGCACCGCGGCCCGGCGCACCCGCTCGGGGTCCGCCCCCTTGACCGGCAGCACCCCGAACGCGGTGACCTGCCCGGGGTGTGCGGCCAGCCTGCGGGCCTCGCCGGCGGAGAAGAAGAGGGACGTCTGGTGGCGTACGGCGGTGGCCGGGGTGGCGATACCGGTGATCCGGTAGGTGCGCGGGGCCTGGGTGGACTGCACGGGAAGCCGGTCGCCGAGCCGCAGCCGGGCCCGCGCGGCGAGGTCGCCGTCGATGACGACGTCACCGGCGGCCCGGGGAGCATGGCCGGCGGTCAGCCGGTACGGGGTCAGCGCGGCGGAGTCCCAGGCATGGCCGTAGGCGGTACGGCCGCCGGTGCCGGACGGGGTCAACGGCTGGGCCATGAAGGTGAGTTCGGGGACGACCCGGGCCACGTCGGGGGTGCGGGCGAGGGTCCCGCGCAGGCGCTCGGGCAGCCAGGCCCGCTCGGCGATGGGCTTCGCCTTGTGCTTGACCTTGGTCTTGCCCTTCTTGTGTTTGACGGTGGTCCGATGCACGTACTGGTCGGCGGAGACCACGACGGGAGCGGCGGCATAGCGCTCGGTACGGATGGTGCCGCGTAGGCCGGTGTCGAGGAGGGTGCCGCAGGCGGTGATCAGAGCCGCCGCGCAGAGGAGAGCGAGGAAGGCACCGAGAAAGCCCGCCTTGCGGGCGCGGACTGTACGCAGGGCGTAACGCAGCATCATGGGGACGGGCTCTCTTCTGTTGTACGCGGCGGTCGTGTCGTGCGCTGGGGGCGCGTACAGACTCGCCGGTGCGGGGGTCGGAGAGCACTGCGGTGGCCCGGCGTCTTCCGACGGGGGCCACCCAACTGTCCGTGGAGGGGGCTACCCCCACCTCCGGGCGCCCGTCATGCTCCTCCGGCCCGAGGAGCCGTCGCACCCTGCCGTCCGAGGGGCGGTCGCCTCCGTCCCACCCCTCCGCTCGTCCCACCCTTTCGTTCATGAGGAGCAGTGGGAAACCCACGCCCGCGAGGCCCCGTCAGAACTCCCCGTCCCCGAGGAAGTCCGTGTCCTCGCCCTCCTCCTCCAGGGCCTGGCGGACGACCCGGAGGGCCATGCCCTCGGGATAGCCCTTGCGGGCGAGCATGCCCGCGAGCCGGCGGAGCCGCTTGTCCCGGTCGAGGCCACGGGTGGCGCGCAGTTTGCGGGCGACGAGTTCGCGGGCGGTCGCCTCCTCCTGCTCGGAGTCGAGCTGGGCGACGGCGTCCTCGATCAACGCGGAGTCGACGCCCTTGGTGCGCAGTTCCCGGGCGAGTGCCCGACGGGCGAGCCCGCGGCCATGGTGCCGGGACTCCACCCAGGCGTCCGCGAAGGCGCCGTCGTCGATGAGCCCGACCTCCTCGAACCGTGACAGCACCTCCTCGGCCGCGTCCTCGGGGATCTCCCGCTTGCGCAGGGCGTCCGCGAGTTGCTTGCGGGTGCGCGGGGTCCCGGTGAGCAGGCGCAGGCAGATCGCCCGGGCCCGCTCGACCGGGTCCCCTGAAGACTCCCCCCGCTCGTCCCTCGCCGAGGGAGGGGCGCCTTCGTCCTCATCGGGTCCGGACGCGTCGCCGAACCCGCGCCGCCGGCCGCGCCCCCGGCGACCGCTGCGCGCTCCCCCGGACCGCGCGGTACCACGGCCGCCGAGCGAACCGCCCCCGTACGGCTCGCCGTCCTCGTCTCCCAGGTCGGCGGCACCGCCGGCACCGTCATAGCCGCCGGTCCCGTGGTACGCGTCATGTCCGCCGTACGCGCCGAACCCGTCGTCCCCGTGTCCGCCGGCCCGGTGTCCTCCATCGCCCTCCGGGGCGGAGTCCGGGTGGCTCCCGGTGCCCCTCCCCCGTGGGGCACCGGGTGTGGCGTACTCGTACTCGGCCCAGTCGGTTCGTCGTGTCACGGGTCAGCTCTTGGCTGCGGCGGCCTTGGGCTTGGTGGCCTTGGCGGCTGCCGGGGCGGGTACCGACTTGGCGGGGTCGTCGGCCGCCGTGGTGGTGACCGCCGCGTCGGCGCCCGGCTCGGCGGCGGGCTCCTCCGGACGGACGCCCACGCCCAGCTTCTCCTTGATCTTCTTCTCGATCTCGTTGGCCAGGTCGGGGTTGTCCTTGAGGAAGTTGCGCGCGTTCTCCTTGCCCTGGCCGAGCTGGTCGCCCTCGTACGTGTACCAGGCGCCGGCCTTGCGCACGAAGCCGTGCTCCACACCCATGTCGATCAGACCGCCCTCGCGGCTGATGCCCTGGCCGTAGAGGATGTCGAACTCGGCCTGCTTGAAGGGCGGCGCGACCTTGTTCTTGACGACCTTGCAGCGCGTGCGATTGCCGACCGCCTCCGTGCCGTCCTTCAGGGTCTCGATGCGGCGGATGTCGATACGCACCGAGGCGTAGAACTTCAGCGCCCGGCCACCCGTCGTGGTCTCCGGGGAGCCGAACATCACGCCGATCTTCTCGCGGAGCTGGTTGATGAAGATCGCGGTGGTCTTGGACTGGTTGAGCGCGCTGGTGATCTTCCGCAGCGCCTGGCTCATCAGGCGGGCCTGCAGACCCACGTGGCTGTCGCCCATCTCGCCCTCGATCTCCGCGCGCGGGACGAGCGCGGCGACGGAGTCGATGACGATGAGGTCCAGGGCACCGGAGCGGACCAGCATGTCCACGATCTCCAGGGCCTGCTCGCCGTTGTCCGGCTGGGACAGGATCAGGTTGTCGATGTCGACGCCGAGCTTGCGCGCGTACTCGGGGTCGAGGGCGTGCTCGGCGTCCACGAAGGCGACCTGGCCGCCGGCCTTCTGCGCGTTCGCCACGGCGTGCAGGGTCAGGGTCGTCTTACCGGAGGACTCCGGTCCGTAGATCTCCACGACACGGCCGCGCGGCAGGCCACCTACGCCGAGGGCGACGTCGAGGGCGGTCGACCCGGTCGGGATGACCTCGATGGGCTCCTTCGACCGCTCGCCCATGCGCATGACCGCGCCTTTGCCGAATTGCCGTTCAATCTGTGCGAGCGCGGCGTCGAGCGCCTTCTCGCGGTCGGTTCCTGCCATGGGTTCCACCCGGTTTGCTTGAGTCGATCGCTTCACGTCAAAGACGCTAACGCCTGCCACTGACAATGCGCCCCGACGCAGGCCCAGCCTGTGGATAACCGAGGGACATCTACCCGCGAATCGGGGCGAAATCCCCCACCGAAGCCTCGCCTGAGCCCCCATAAGAATGGATGTTCGATTTTTGTGTCAAGCGCGCCACACGGCACCGGCCGGGGCTCCGGTGGGGCGGGCCCCGACTCCCGCCGGACAGGGACCAGGGCTTCCGTAAGGTGGGCGGAGATGAACGACGACGACCGGACGCCGGCCCTGTTGCACGCCCTGGACAGACTGCCCGGACCGCATCACCTGGAGCACCCCGACGGCTTCGACCGCGCCGCGGCCCGGCTCCGGGCGGCGAGGCTGCGGGACCGGCTCACCCAGGACTTCGGCCGCCCCTGCCGGCTCGACGAGGGCATCCAGGACGCGAGCTTCTCCTTCTCCGTGGACGTCCCGGCCGAGGCGACCGGGGCCGGGATGCTCATCGCCGTGCGGCTGAGCAACTACGGCGATCTGGCGGTGGTCACCACGCCGGCGCTCTGCAGCCACGACGACCTCGACGACGCCGTGCGCGACGGAGCTCTGTCGGGAGCGGACCGCGACCGGATCACGGCCGCCCTGTCGGACCTGGGCTACCGGCTGGTCGCCCCGCGGCTGCTCCACCGGCCGTACGACGGTGTGACCTGGCTCGCCGACGAGGGCAACGCGACCTGGTGGACCCGGTTCTTCGACCACCTGTGACACGGGCCGGACCGCTCCCGCCGGCGTACCGCGGGTGTCTCCGGCCGGACGACGACCACGCGGACCGGGCCTCTGTCACGCGACGGGGCTGCTTCTCGTCCTGTCCGGCCTCGTCCACCTGGTGGTGTTCGGTCGACGGCAGCACGCGGGTTCATCATGGGCCTCAAGGCTTCCGGGCGCCCTGCTGATCGGGCTGGCCTCCGGTGCGGCGATGGTCGCGCGCGGGGTCGTCCTGACGCGGAGCGGCCACCAGGAGGCGGCCTATCGCTCGACGGCCCCGCTCAAGCCACCGCACGGGGTGAGCCTGCACGCGGTGCTCGTGCTGCCCCTGCTGGCCCGGCTGTTGTGCCGTACGCCGTGGAGCGAGCGGACACGCCGGCGGATCGTGGCCGTGGCGGCGGTCTGCTGCACGGCGGCCGTCGCCGTGGCCGCCGGGTGGGCGGTGCTGACGTACTGAGGCGGCGCGGCAGCGCGCAGGCGGGCTACGGCCGCTGTTCCCCGCCGGAGCGACGGCCGGCCCAGGACCGGCGCACGCGCGTGAGCATCCCCGGCCCGTCCGAACCACTGCCGCGGCGCCCGTGCACCCGGGGGTCGTCCGTGACGGCGTACCGCTTCACGTACGCCCCCAGGAACGCCTGCAGCGTGGCCACCGCCGGGATGGCGATCAGCGCGCCGACCGCGCCCAGCAGCGCGGTGCCCGCGACGACCGAGCCGAAGGCGACCGCCGGGTGGACGTCGACCGTCTTCGCGGTCAGCTTCGGCTGGAGCATGTAGTTCTCGAACTGCTGGTAGATCACGACGAAGATCAGCACCCAGAGCGCGTACCAGGGGTTGACGGTGAACGCGATCAGCATCGGCAGCGCGCCCGCGAGGTAGGTGCCGATGGTGGGGATGAACTGCGAGACCAGGCCCACCCAGACGCCGAGCACGGGCGCGTACGGCACAGCGAGGGCCTCGAGCAGGATGTAGTGGGCGATGCCGGAGATGAGCGCCATGAGGCCGCGCGAGTACAGGTAGCCGCCCGTCTTGTCGACGGCGATCTCCCAGGCGCGCAGCACCTCGGCCTGGCGTGCGGGTGGCAGGACCGAGCACAGGGCGCGCCGCAGCCGGGGGCCGTCGGCGGCGAAGTAGAACGAGAACAGCGCGACCGTCAGCAGCTGGAAGAGCCCGCCGAGGACCTGGGCGGAGACGTCCAGGACTCCGGCCGCGCTGTTCTGCACGTACTTGCGCAGCCAGTCGGAGTGGAGCAGCCCCTCCTGGACGTCCACCCTTCTGAGGTCGGTGTGGAAGGTCTGGTTGATCCAGTGGATGAGCGAGTCGAGGTAATCCGGGAATCCCTCGATCATCTTGATGATCTGGCCGGCCAGCATGGACCCGAGCAAGGTGACGAATCCGGCGGCGAAGACGGTCAACCCGAGGAAGACCAGGAAGGTGGCGAGCCCCCTGCGCATGCCACGGGCCGCCATCCGGCTCACCGCGGGCTCGATCGCGAGGGCCAGGAAGAACGCGATCAATATGTTGATCAAGAGTCCGGTCAGCTGGTGGAAGGCCCAGCTGCCGAGCTGGAACGCGGCGATCAACGCGAGCGCGAGCACCATGGCGCGCGGCAGCCAGCGCGGCATCCGGCCGCCCGGAGCGACGGCGCCGGAGACCGGAGGCCGGCCGGGCGGGGTCGTAGCGGCCGGTGCTGCCTGCCCGGCGGACGGTTCGCCGTCCTCGGGAGCGGGTGCCAGGGGGTCCTCGTTCGGTGCCACGCGCCCAGTCTCACCCACGCCACCGACAACCGGTGCCCCACGGCGATCTTCGTGACAGATCAGTGCCGTACTGTCGACTTCTCCACCGGCAAATCCGGCATCCGGCCGACTGATCAGCGCTTCTCGCCCGGCACGTCCATCACCGCGCAGACCACGCGCCACACGTCCTTGGCCTCCCAGCCGGCGTCGAGCGCCTGGTTCACCGTGCGTCCGCCCAGCTCCGACATGACGTGATCGCGCGCGAAGGTGTCGGCGTACCCCGGACCGAAGTGTTCCGCCATCCGCTGCCAGAAGACCGTCAACCGCATGACTCCAGTATCCCGCCCCTGGGGGTGGGCCCTGCCCGGGAGCGCCTGCCGAGACCGCTTTCCGTCCTACGGTCTGACGCATGGCCGAATCAGGAGTTCCCCCGCTCCCCTCCACGCCCCCGGCGCGTTCCCCGCTCTTCCGCGCCGAACAGTTCGTGTGGCTCACCGCGCGCGTGCTGGAGCAGCACCTCTTCGCGTACCACTTCCTGCGCGGCAGCCCGGAGGCGGTGGAAGCGGCCCTGGACGCCTACCGCAACGAGGACGGCGGCTACGGGCACGCTCTGGAGCCGGATCTGCGCGGACCGGTCAGCCAGCCCCTGCACACCGCGCGCGCCCTGCGCGTGCTGGACGCCATCGGACGCTGCGGCGGTCAGCGGGTGGAGCGCGTGTGCCGCTACCTGACCTCCGTCTCCACCCCGGACGGTGCCCTGCCGGCGATCCATCCCAGTCAGCGCGGGTATCCGACGGCGCCGTTCGTCCCGGTGGTCGACGACCCGCCCAGCGACCTGCTGGCCACCGGGCCGGTGGTCGGGCTGCTGCACCGCAACGAGGTGTGGCACGCCTGGCTGTTCCGGGCCACCGACTTCTGCTGGCAGGCGGTGGAGTCCCTGGAGAAGTCGCACCCCTACGAGGTGCAGGCCGCCGTGACCTTCCTGGACTCCGCTGCGGACCGCCCGCGCGCGCAGGCCGCGGCCGAACGGCTGGGCCGCCTGGTGCGGGAGCAGCGGCTCGCCGCGCTGGACCCGGACCGGCTCGACGCGTTCCCGGTCGCGTCCGGCTATGCCCCGGGCGAGCACCACTTCCCGCACGACTTCGCCCGGAGCCCGGACTCGCTCGCGCGCGCGTGGTTCACGGACGACGAGATGACACGCTCGCTGGACCACCTGGCCGCCGAGCAGGAGGAGGACGGCGGCTGGCCGGTCCGGTGGCGCCGCTGGGCCCCGGCGCCCGCCCTGGAGGCGCGCTCCCTGGTGACGATCGACGCCCTGTGCACGCTGCGGGCCTACGGCCGCTTCGTGGGCTGAGCCGCCCGGTGAGCGGGCCGGGTCCGCCCGCCGCTGGACGGGCCCGGCCCGCACACCCCCACCGGCCGCCTCACCCGCCGGACGGGCACCGGCCCCCGGCTGGCCGCCTCCCCCGCCCGCCGCTCCGCCGACAGTCCGCCTCACCCGCCGTCGGCCCGCACGCCCGCGGACACTCTCCCTCACCCGCCGAAGGCCCGCACTCCCGCCGTCACCGCCACGGCCGCGGCGACGACCAGCAGGAACGGCGCGCGCAGCACGAGCGCCACAGCCGCCGCGCCGAGTCCGGCGGCCCGGGCGTCCAGTACGAGTGCGTGCCCGTCGGCGAACGTCTGCTGGGCCGTGAGCGCGGCGAGCAGGGCGACCGGCAGCAGGGCGGCCAGCCGCCGCACGTACGGCCGCTCCACAGCGTGCGCCGGAACCAGCAGGCCGGCGAGCTTGACGGCGTAGCAGCCGAGGGCGGTCACGCCGATCGCGATCCAGGTGTTCACCGCTCCTCCTCCGAGCCGTCCAGCTCCTCCTGTCGGGTACGGCTCCCGCGCCGGCCCTCCGCGAAGAGCGCCAGCGGGGCCGCCAGCGCCGCCACCAGCACCGGCACACCGGCCGGCAGGACGGGCAGCAGACCGAGGCCGAGCAGGACGGCGAGGCCGGCGACCGCGCGCTCGGTGGCCGTCTTCAGCATCGGGGCGAGCAGCGCCAGGAACACGGCCGGCCCCGCCGCGTCCAGGCCCCACGCGCGCGTGTCGCCGATCGCCCGGGCTCCCAGGGCACCGAGCAGTGTGGTGAGGTTCCACAGCACGTACAGGCTGAGCCCGGTGACGGTGAAGCCCAGCCGCGCGGCCCGCCGGTTCGGCTGGGCCAGGGTCACCGCGGTGGTCTCGTCGATCACCCACTGCGCGGCGAACGGTCGTACCGCGCGCGGGAGCGCGAGAAGCTGTGACAGCCGCAGCCCGTAGAAGGCGTTGCGCACGCCGAGGAAGAAGGCGCCTGCGGCGGCCGTGAACGGGTTGCCCCCGGCGGCGAGAGCTCCGACCAGCGCGAACTGGGAGGCGCCGGTGAACACCAGGAGGCTGAGCGCGCAGGTCTGGAGCAGCCCGAGTCCGCTGCCGGCCGAGGTCACTCCGAAGGCGAATCCGGACACGCCCACGGCGACGCCGACCCCGAGGGCGTCCCGTACGACGGCCGCGTCCGGCTTGTCCGTGCCGTCGGCGGTCTGGTTCGTGAGTGCTATGTGCTGTGCCACGCCCCGGACGGTACGGGCGGCCGTCAGCCCGCGTCTTGTACGTTCTTGCGCTCCACCAGCCCGGCCCGCTCCCCCGGACCAGCGCGCCGCGGACCAGGGCGGCTCGCCGGCTCGGTGCGCTCCGCCGGCCTCCTGCGCCCGCCGGGGCCGGCGTGCTCGCGCTGGTACGCGCCCGGGGCCACGCCGACGATCCGGGCGAAGTGCCGGTTGAGGTGGGGCTGGTCGGTGAAGCCGACGGCGACGGCCGCCTCGGCGGGGGTCGTCCCCGCGTCCAGCAGCAGCCGCGCGTGGCGCACACGGGCGTCGGTCAGCCAGGTGTGCGGCGGCATGCCGTAGGCGTCGCGGAACGCCCGCAGCAGGGCGAACGGGCTGGTCCCGAGGTCGGCGGCCAGCTGTTCCAGGGTCGGTGGATCGGCCATCCGCTCCTCCAGCACCGCACGCGCGCGTGCCGCGATCCGCGCGCCGGCCGTCCGGAGCCGCCGCTGGGGCAGGGGGCCGCCGTTCAGCCGCAGCAGCCTGGTGACGGCGACCCGCAGGAGCGTGTCGGCGGCCAGCGCGTTGCCCTCCTCGGCGGCGCGCAGCACCTGGTGCACCAGACGGGCGGTGTAGGGGTCGTCGAGGACGGGGCTGACGAAGCCCGGCGTGCCCCGGAGGGTGGTGGTCTCGGCTGCTATCGCGGCGACCACGTCCGGTGACGGGTACAGGGCACCGTACCGCCAGCCCTCGGGGACCCCGGCCCGGCCGGTGTGCGGGGTGTCCGGGTTGATGAGAGCGAGCGCTCCCGCACCCGCGGAGACGTCGGAGCCGCGGTGGTGGAAGACCTCGACACCGTCGGCGATGGCCGCGATCACGAAGTTCTCGTGGGTGTGCCGGACGAAGGTCTTGCGGATGTAGCGGGCCCGCAGCAGGTCGACGCCGGGCAGCTCCGCGTACCGCCAGTGCCGTGCCCGCTCCCCTGAACCCGCCATGAGCCCATTGTCCGCCCGCCCGGCCGGCCCGCCGACCCCGGTCGACCCGGCCCGGCCCCGCACGGCCGCCGTACGGGGCGCGACCGGGGCAGGGCTCGCCCCGCCCCTTCGCGGTTCGGCCACGGCCGGTACCGGCCCTCGCCACCGTGGCGCTCCCGTCCGGTCTCGAGCGCGCCCACCCCGCCGCCCTGCCACCGGACCATCCCCCTCGCCGCCCCGCGCCACATGTCCCGTGCTCGCCCGCGGCGGGCCGACCGGCGACCGCCGGCCGGTGCGGTGCCGCGTTTGCGCAGGTCACGGCGATTGTCAGTGGGTGGGTGCAGGATGGACGCATGGTCAGCTCCGCACACCGAGCCCTCGACGGCTTCTCGCCCGCGACCCGCGGCTGGTTCACGGGGGCCTTCTCCGCGCCCACCGCGGCCCAGGCGGGTGCGTGGCAGGCCATCCGTGAGGGCTCGGACGTGCTGGTGGTCGCCCCGACCGGCTCCGGCAAGACGCTGGCCGCGTTCCTCGCCGCCCTCGACCAGCTGGCCTCGACCCCGCCCCCGGCCGACCCGAAGAAGCGCTGCCGGGTGCTGTACGTGTCCCCGCTGAAGGCCCTGGCGGTCGACGTCGAGCGCAATCTGCGCAGCCCGCTGACCGGTATCCGCCAGGAGTCCGTGCGGCTGGGCCTGCCCGAGCCGGAGGTCAGGGTCGGCATCCGCTCCGGCGACACCCCGGCCGCCGAGCGCCGCGCCCTGTCCACCCGCCCGCCGGACATCCTGATCACCACCCCCGAGTCGCTGTTCCTGATGCTGACGTCGTCCACGCGTGACGCGCTCACGGGCGTGGAGACGGTGATCCTGGACGAGGTGCACGCGGTCGCCGGCACCAAGCGCGGCGCGCACCTCGCGCTCTCCCTGGAGCGGCTGGACGAACTGCTGCCCGAGCCCGCCCGCCGGATCGGCCTGTCGGCGACCGTGCGCCCGGTGGACGAGGTGGCCCGGTATCTCTCCCCGCGCCGCAAGGTGGAGATCGTCCAGCCCGAGTCGGGCAAGGAGTTCGACCTCTCCGTGGTCGTCCCGGTCGAGGACATGGGCGAGCTGGCGGGCGCCCCGGCCGCCGACGCCTCCGAGGGCGGGGAGCGGCCCTCGATCTGGCCGCACGTGGAGGAGCGGATCGCCGACCTGGTGCAGGCCCACCGGTCCACGATCGTGTTCGCCAACTCCCGTCGTCTGGCGGAGCGGTTGTGCAACCGGCTCAACGAGATCGCGTACGAGCGGGCCACCGGCGAGCCCCTGGACGAGCACCACTCCCCCGCCCAGCTGATGGGCGGATCCGGCGCGGCCCAGGGCGCGCCGCCGGTGATCGCCCGTGCGCACCACGGCTCGGTCTCCAAGGAGCAGCGCGCCCTCGTCGAGGAGGACCTCAAGGCCGGGCGGCTGCCCGCGGTGGTGGCCACCTCCAGCCTCGAACTCGGCATCGACATGGGTGCCGTGGACCTGGTGGTCCAGGTCGAGTCCCCGCCGTCGGTCGCCTCCGGTCTGCAGCGGGTGGGCCGCGCGGGACACCAGGTCGGCGCCGTCTCCACCGGTGTCGTCTTCCCGAAGTACCGGGGCGACCTCGTCCAGGCGGCCGTGGTCACCGAGCGGATGCGCACGGGCGCGATCGAGTCGCTGAAGGTGCCCGCGAACCCGCTCGACGTGCTCGCGCAGCAGCTGGTCGCGATGACGGCGCTGGACACCTGGCAGTTCGACGACCTGCTCGCCGTGGTCCGCCGCGCCGCCCCGTTCGCCTCGCTGCCCGAGTCGGCGTTCACCGCGACGCTGGACATGCTGGCGGGCCGCTATCCGTCGGACGCGTTCGCGGAGCTGCGCCCGCGCGTGGTGTGGGACCGCGTCACCGGCGAGATCACCGGCCGCCCCGGTGCCCAGCGCCTCGCCGTCACCTCCGGCGGCACGATCCCGGACCGCGGCCTGTTCGGCGTCTTCCTCGCCGGCTCCGACCCCAAGAAGGGCGGCGGCCGGGTCGGCGAACTGGACGAGGAGATGGTGTACGAGTCCCGCGTGGGGGACGTCTTCACGCTGGGCACGAGTTCCTGGCGGATCGAGGACATCACGCGCGACCGGGTCCTGGTCTCGCCCGCGCCGGGCGTGCCGGGCCGGCTGCCCTTCTGGAAGGGCGACCAGCTGGGCCGGCCGCTGGAGCTGGGCCGGGCCGTGGGCGCGTTCCTGCGCGAGGTGGGCTCGCTGCCCAAGGACGACGCCCGGCTGCGGCTGCTGGCGGCGGGCCTGGACGCGTGGGCGGCGGACAACGTGCTGTCGTACCTGGACGAGCAGCGCGAGGCCTGCGGCCACGTCCCGGACGACCGCACGATCGTCGTGGAGCGGTTCCGCGACGAGCTGGGCGACTGGCGGGTCGTCGTCCACTCGCCGTTCGGCGCCCAGGTCCACGCCCCCTGGGCCCTCGCCCTCGGCGCCCGCCTGTCCGAGCGGTACGGCATGGACGCGCAGGTCATGCACGCCGACGACGGCATCGTGCTGCGCCTGCCCGACGCCGACCTGATGGGCCTTGACCTGCTCGACCAGGAGCCCGTGAAGGCCGGCACCCCCCTCGACACGGCGGTCGACGGCGACCAGGCCCCGGTCGGCGCCGCCGACGTCGCCTTCGACAAGGGCGAGGTCGACCAGATCGTCACCGACCAGGTCGGCGGCTCGGCGCTGTTCGCCTCCCGGTTCCGGGAGTGCGCCGCCCGCGCGCTGCTGCTGCCGCGCCGCAATCCCGGCAAGCGCACCCCGCTGTGGCAGCAGCGCCAGCGGGCGGCGCAGCTGCTCCAGGTGGCGAGCGAGTTCGGCTCGTTCCCGATCGTCCTGGAGGCGGTCCGCGAATGCCTCCAGGACGTCTTCGACGTCCCCGGGCTGGTCGAGCTGATGGGCGACATCGAGTCCCGCAAGGTGCGCCTGGTCGAGGTGACCACGCCGGAACCGTCTCCGTTCGCCCGTTCCCTGCTCTTCGGGTACGTCGCCCAGTTCCTGTACGAGGGCGACTCCCCGCTGGCCGAGCGGCGCGCCGCCGCGCTGTCGCTGGACTCGCGGCTGCTGGCCGAGCTGCTGGGCCAGGCGGAGCTGCGCGAACTGCTCGACGCGGAGGTGCTGACCGAGCTGGAGCGCGAGCTGCAGTGGCTCACCGAGGACCGCCGGGTCAAGGACGTCGAGGGCGTCGCCGACGTGCTCCGGCTGCTCGGCCCGCTGACCGACGTGGAGCTGGTCGCGCGGGGTGCGGACGCGCAGTGGGCGAGGGAGCTGGCCGGGGCCCGCCGGGCGATCAAGGTGCGGATCGCGGGCACCGACCACTGGGCGGCCGTCGAGGACGCGGGCCGGCTGCGCGACGCGCTCGGCACGGCGCTGCCGGTCGGTGTGCCCGAGGCGTTCACCGAGCCCGTCAAAGACCCGCTGGGCGACCTCCTCGCGCGGTACGCCCGTACCCACGGCCCGTTCACGTCGGCCACCGCGGCGGCCCGGTTCGGCCTGGGGGTGGCGGTCACCGAGGGTGCGCTGCAGCGCCTGGCCGCGGCCGGCCGGATCGTGCAGGGCGAGTTCCATCCGGCGGGCATCGGCCAGGAGTGGTGCGACGCGGCCGTGCTGCGCCGTTTGCGCCGCCGTTCCCTGGCGGCCCTGCGGCATGAGCTGGAGCCCGTGCCGCCCGCCGCGCTGGCCCAGTTCCTGCCGCAGTGGCAGCACATCGGCAAGGGGCACGGTCTGCGGGGCGTCGACGGACTGGTGCGGGCCGTCGAGCAGTTGCAGGGTGCGTCCGTGCCGGCCTCCGCGCTGGAGAAGCTGGTCCTGCCGTCCCGGGTGGCGAACTACACGCCTTCGATGCTGGACGAGCTGACCGCCGCGGGCGAGGTGGTGTGGGCCGGAGCGGGCGCCCTGCCCGGCAAGGACGGCTGGGTGTCCCTCTATCTCGCGGACGCGGCCCCGCTGCTGCTCCCCGCACCGCACCCGCTGGAGCCGACCGCGCTCCACCAGTCGGTCCTCGACGCCCTCTCCGGTGGCTACGGCCTGTTCTTCCGGCAGATCGCGGACCAGGTCCGCGCCACCACGCACCCCGACGTCACCGATCCGCAACTGGCCGACGCGCTGTGGGACCTGGCCTGGTCGGGCCGGCTCACCAACGACACCCTGGCGCCGATGCGCTCCCTGCTCGGCTCGGGCCGTACGGCGGGCTCGACCGCGCATCGGGCCAAGCGCGCCGTCCCGCGCGGGCGCTACGGCTCCCTGACGGCCGCCGCGCGCACCGCGTCCCGCACCGGTCCGCCGACCGTCGCCGGACGCTGGTCCCTGCTGCCCGCGGCCGAGCCGGACGCCACGGTGCGGGCGCACGCGCTGGCCCGCACGCTCCTGGACCGGCACGGCGTGGTCACCCGGGGCGCGGTCGCCGCCGAGGGTGTCGAGGGCGGCTTCTCGGCGGTGTACCGGGTGCTGTCCGCGTTCGAGGACAGCGGTCAGGCCCGGCGCGGGTACGTGGTCGAGGGACTGGGCGCGGCCCAGTTCGCCATGGACGGCGCGGTGGACCGCCTCCGCGCGGTGGCGAACGCCCGAGAGCGAGCCGAGGGCCTGCCCACCCCGGCCGGCCCGCAGGGCTTCGGCGTCCCGGGCGGGGCGAACGGCTTCGGCGCCCGCGATGCCGTGGACGGCTTCGCCGAGCCGGACTTCCCCAACCCGTTCGACGGGCCCGACGGCCCCGGCAGCCCCACCGGCACCCCGCACGGCCACACACCCCCCGGCGCCTCCGACGGAGCCGAGGGCGGTTTCGGTCACCCCGGTCTGGACGGCGACTTCACCTGGCCACCGCAGGACCCCGGCGGCGACGGCGCCCCCGCGGCAGCCCGCGACCTCGCCGACCCGTTCGCCTCCCCCGGCTACGGCGGCCCCCGCGGCGGCGGTTCCACCCCCTACGGCTCGGCCGCGTACGGCGCGTCCCCGTACCGCGGCCACGGCTACGGTCGGTCGGGCACCGCCGCGCCCGACCCCCGCGCCGTGGTCCTCGCCGCCGCCGATCCCGCGAACGCCTACGGCTCCGCGCTGCCCTGGCCGGAGTCGCCGACCGGGGCCGGGCACAAGCCGGGCCGCAAGGCGGGGTCGCTGGTCGTCCTGGTGGAGGGCGAGCTGACGCTGTACATGGAGCGCGGCGGCAAGACGCTGCTGGCCTGGCCGTCCGCGCCGGACACGGCCGCGACGGACGACGCCCGTCTGCGTACGGCCGCCGAGGCGCTGGCCGCGGCAGCCCGCGCGGGCTCACTCGGCACGGTCACGGTCGAGCGGATCAACGGCGCCCAGGCCCTGACCTCCCCCATGGGCACCCTCCTGGAGGCGGCGGGATTCGTGGCGACACCGCGCGGCCTGCGCCTGAGAGCGTGAGGCCGCGCAGGTCCGGCAGGCCCGGCAACGGGACCGCCGCGGGGCCGGACGCCTGGCCCGCCCGACAAGATGACCGGCACGGGACCGGCCTGGCACCCTTGACCCATGCCCGAAGGTGACACGGTCTGGCAGGCTGCGCGGCGGCTGCACGAGGCCCTCGCGGGCAAGGCGCTGACCCGCAGCGACTTCCGCGTGCCGAAGTACGCGACGGTCGACCTGACCGGCCGCAGGGTGCTGAACACCATCCCGCGCGGCAAGCACCTCCTCACCCGGTTCGAAGGCGGCCTCACCCTGCACACCCACCTGCGGATGGAGGGCGCGTGGAAGGTGTACGGCACGGGCGAGCGCTGGCGGGGCGGACCGGCGTACCAGATCCGGGCGGTCCTCGGCACCGTCGACCGTACGGCCGTCGGCTACCGGCTGCAGGTCCTGGAGCTGCTGCGCACGACCGAGGAGGAGCGGGTCGTCGGCCACCTCGGTCCCGACCTGCTCGGCCCGGACTGGGATGCCGAGCGGGCTCTGGCCAACGTCCTCTCGGACCCGGCCCGCGAGCTCGGCGAGGCCCTGCTGGACCAGGGCAATCTGGCCGGCATCGGCAACGTCTACAAGAGCGAGCTGTGCTTCCTCCTCGGCGTCACCCCCTGGCTGCCGGCCGGGGCGCTCCCCGCGGACCGCGCCGCGCAGCTGCCCGGTCTGGCCAAGCGGCTGCTGGAGACCAACCGCGACCGCCCGGTCCGGCAGACCACCGGCCTGCACCGGCACGACCTGTTCGTCTACGGCCGCGCACCCCGCCCGTGCCTGCGCTGTCACACCCCCGTCCGGGTGGCCGACCAGGGCGACGGCTCCCAGGAGCGCCCGACCTACTGGTGCCCCACCTGCCAGACGGGCCCCGCCCCCGCGCCCGGCACGCCCCAGCGCTGGCGCGACAAGTACCCGCGCCGCACCAGCTGACCGCCCGGCCCGACCGTAGGAAGCCTCGCCGTCCGACCCGTCATCCGGGCCGTCAGAAATCCTCCTGCCGTCCTTCCATGTCCCTCACCCCTTCCATGCCCCTCACCGCGTACGACCTCAGCGGACGCACCGCCTTCGTCACCGGGGCCGCCGGTGGCATCGGGCGGGCCTCCGCCGTACTGCTGGCCGAGGCGGGTGCGACCGTGCACTGTGCCGACCGGGACGCCGACGGCCTCGACGGCGCGGCCGCGCTGATCGAGGACCGCAGCGGCACGGCCCGTGCCCACGTCCTCGACGTCACCGACCGGGGCCGGCTGGGCGAGGCGGTCCGGTCCTGCGGCCGGCTGGACGTGCTGGCGGCGATCGCCGGCATCATGCACAGCAGCCCGGTGCTGGAGACCCGCGACGAGGACCTCGACCGGGTGCTGGACGTGAACTTCAAGGGGTCCTCCACGCCTGCCAGGAGGCGGCCCGGCTGATGCTCGCCCGCCGGACTCGCGGCAGCATCGTCACCATGGCCTCCGGCGCGGTGGACACCGGCGGCGCCGGGCTGCTCTGCTACGGCGCGGCGAAGGCGGCCGTCGTGCAGCTGACCAAGACGCTGGCCACCGAGGTCGGCCCGCACGGCATCCGGGTCGACGCCGTCGCACCGGGCTGGATCCGCACTCCGATGACCGACCGGCACGACCGCGAGGCGCGGGCGCACACCGAGGCCGCGATGACCCGGATGACCCCGCTGGGCAGGGTCGGCGAACCGGACGACGTCGCGCACGCGGTGCTGTATCTGGCGTCGGACGCGTCGGCGTTCATGACGGGTCGGATACTTCGCCCGAACGGGGGTGCGGCGATGCCTTGGTGACGTCCCCGGCCCGCCAGGCGGCCACCCAGCGCCCCGGGCGCACGGCGCCGGTCGCGCGCCCCTTGGGCATACAGTGCACGGGCAGCAGGCTCAGCCCCCAGCCACCGGCGGCGACGGCCCCTTCCAGCACACCCGAGCCCTCCCCCACGGCAAGCCGCAGCACGGCCCACCACCACACCGCTCCCAGGCCGAGCGCGAGCCCCCAGCGCACTGTCCGTCCCGCCATGCCCGCCATCACCTCCAGCCGGACGCTAGACCGCCGCCCCGAGCGCGCGGGAGGCGCACCGAGGGCTCACGGATGCAGCGCCGGGAGACAAGCGGTCCGCCCGGCGCTCACAGCGGCCTTCCCGCACAGGGCACCGACCGGCCCCGGCCACACGGCTTACGCGTTCTCCGCCTGGAACATCCAGTGGTGCTTCTCCAGGTCCGCGGTGATCCCGATGAAGAGGTCCTGGGACACCGGGTCGGGCTCGCCGGTCGCCTCGACCCGCTCCCGCATCCGGGTGATCACCGAGCCCAGTGCGTCCACCATCGCCCCGACCGCGTCCGCGTCCTTGATCCACCCGGCCGGCGTGGTCTTGATGCCGCTGCCGGAGGCGACCGTGCCGACGCGTCCGTCGGGCGGTACGCCCAGCGCAGAGGCCCGCTCGGCCACCGTGTCCATATGGGCGCGGGCGGAGTCGACCACCTCGTCCAGCTGGAGGTGGACGGAGCGGAAGCGCGGACCGACGATGTTCCAGTGGATCTGCTTGGCGACCAGGGAGAGGTCGACCAGATCGACGAGGGCGCCCTGGAGCGCCTCGGACACGGTCTTCAGGTCTCCGTCGGCCAACGGGCTCTTCACGACGTACATCCGCTTCCTCCGGTGTTCGGGCGCCGTCATGTCCCTCCCACGATGACCGCACCACACAACACCGGCAAACGGGCGCCATCGGGTGGAAAGCGACGAAAAAGCCCCGGCCGGCTTCCCAGGTCTCCCTGGAGAAGCCGGCCGGGACTCAAGACGTATCGGTCGCTTCACCCGTATCCGGATCACCACACCGCGTCCGGGTCACCGCACCCGTGTCCAGGCCGCCTCACCGGTATCGGATGGATCAGCACTCGTGCCGGACCGTCGACCTCGCGCGTGAACCTCACGCGGCGACGACGTCCACCGCTTCCGCGGGCGCCTTGATGGTCACCCGTTCCGGTGGCACGCCGGTCACCGACACGGAACCCAGCATCGGCCGGACCGGTGTGGGCACGGGCTCGGTGGCCCGGGCGGACTGGGCCAGTTCGGCGAGCGCGAGTTCGTCGCTCACCTCTCGCATCAGTTCCGACATCCGTACGTCCAGCGCGTCGCAGATGGCGGCGAGCAGCTCGGAGGAAGCCTCCTTCTGCCCCCGCTCCACCTCGGAGAGATAGCCGAGTGAGACTCGGGCGGACGAGGAGACTTCGCGCAGAGTACGGCCCTGGCGTTGGCGCTGCCGACGCAGCACGTCACCCAGCAGGCGACGGAGCAGAATCATCGGTGGCTCCCTCCTCGGACCGCGTAGCCGCATCCTTCTCGCCCCACCGTACCGCCTTGCGCCGCGGCCGTGCGGGGAGCGATGTCGTGTTCACTCAGGGCTGCAAACATCAAAACCCCCCGTTCCGTTCCGTATCCTGTGCCCGCTCATTCCCAGTCTGTTCGCCCGCAAGCTGCTCCAGGAGCACTGCGAGTACGCTCCGTACACTCTCCATACGAATTTCCGCACGGCTGCCGTTCAACCGCAGGGCCTCGACTTTTCCGCCACCGGCAGAACCGGACCGGGCGGTGAGGGGTCCGTCGACGGCCACGAAGACCGTCCCGACGGGCTTGCCGTCCTGCGGATCGGGGCCGGCGACGCCGGTGGTCGCGATGCCCCAGTCGGCGCCCAGAGCCTTGCGGACTCCGGCTGCCATCTGGCCCGCGACCTGCGGATCCACCGCTCCGTTCTGGTCCAGCAGGGTGGCGTCGACGCCCAGCAGCCGATGCTTCAGTTCGGTGGCGTAGGCGGTGACCGAGCCCCGGAACACCCGGGAGGCGCCGGGTACCCCGGTGATCTCCGCCGCTACCAGGCCACCGGTCAGCGACTCCGCGACGGCGAGGGTCTCACCCCTCACGGTCAGTAGTCGCACCAGTTCGGTGGCCCGGGAACTCACGCTTCCTTCTCCTCCAACGCTGCCGCGCGCTCGGCGATTCCCCGCCGGCGCAGCACAATGGCTTGTCTCACGTAGTCGAGGCCCGTGACGACGGTGAGGACGACCGCCACGGCCATCACCCAGAAGCGCAGGCTGGCCAGCCACCCGGTCAGGGCCAGGACGTACATCCCGACGGCCACGCCCTGGGTGAGCGTCTTCAGCTTGCCGCCCCGGCTGGCGGGGATCACACCGTAGCGAATGACCAGAAAACGCAGCAGGGTGATGCCGAGTTCCCGGCCGAGGATGACGGCCGTCACCCACCACGGCAGATCGCCGAGGGCGGAAAGACAGATGAGCGCCGCACCCATGATGGCCTTGTCGGCGATGGGGTCGGCGATCTTCCCGAAGTCGGTGACCAGGTTGTAGGTGCGCGCCAGATGTCCGTCGAACAGGTCGGTGATCATGGCGATGGCGAAGGCGGCCCAGGCCAGGGACCGCCAGGCCGGGTCATAGCCGCCGCCGGCCAGCATCAGCGCCACGAAGCCGGGCACCAGGAGCAGCCGGAGCATCGTCAGCAGATTGGCGACGTTCCAGACGCTCGCCTGGTTGACGGCCGCGGCCGCGATCTTCGCGCCACGCGGGGACTTGCCGCCCTCGGGAGCCGTGGCCGGACCCGAAGCAGAACCGGAGACCTCGGACGGGGTTCCGCCGTCGGCAGCGGCGGCGGAGCCCCGGGCGCCCTGCGCGCCGGAGGAGCCGCCCGCGGCGGATGCCGGGACTCCGGTCATCTGCCCGCCTCCTCACTACACGCGAGCGAGCCGGTCAGCGGCTCGGCCACCAGGTCGACGCCCTCGGTGCCGACCACCTTCGCCTCGACCATACGTCCGACGCTCAGGCCCGCGCCGCTCGTGAGGAGCACCTGGCCGTCCGTCTCCGGCGCCTGGTGCGCGCCGCGGCCGTGCACGCCCTCCTCCTCGTCCACGGACTCCACCAGGACGTGGACGGTCTCGCCGACGCGCTCCTCGGCGCGCTGCGAGACGAGTTCCTCGGCGAGCCGGGAGATGTGGGCCAGGCGCTCGGCGACGACGTCCTCGTCCAGCTTGTTGTCGTAGGTCGCCGCTTCGGTGCCCTCCTCGTCCGAGTAGCCGAAGACGCCGATGGCGTCCAGCCGGGCGCCGTTCAGGAAGCGCTCCAGCTCGGCCAGGTCGGACTCGGTCTCGCCGGGGAAGCCGACGATGAAGTTGGAGCGCACGCCGGCCTCGGGGGCCTTGCTCCGGATGGTGTCGAGCAGTTCCAGGAAGCGGTCGGTGTCGCCGAAGCGGCGCATGGCGCGCAGCACGCCGGGCGCGGAGTGCTGGAAGGACAGGTCGAAGTACGGGGCGATCTTGGGGGTGGAGGTCAGGACGTCGATGAGCCCGGGGCGCATCTCGGCCGGCTGGAGGTAGCTCACCCGCACCCGCTCGATGCCGTCGACCTCGGCCAGCTCCGGCAGCAGGGAGTCCAGCAGGCGGATGTCGCCGAGGTCCTTGCCGTAGGAGGTGTTGTTCTCGGAGACCAGCATGATCTCCTTCACGCCCTGCTCGGCCAGCCAGCGGGTCTCGTTCAGGACGTCGCTGGGGCGGCGGGAGATGAAGGAGCCGCGGAAGGAGGGGATGGCGCAGAAGGAGCAGCGCCGGTCGCAGCCCGAGGCGAGCTTGACCGAGGCGACCGGGGAGCCGTCCAGACGGCGGCGCAGCGGCGCACGGGGACCCGAGGCGGGCGCGACGCCTTCCGGGAGGTCGGCCGGGCCGTGCCCGGGCAGCGCGACGGACGCCGCCGACTCCTGGCGCTCGGCCGGGCTGATCGGCAGCAGCTTGCGCCGGTCGCGCGGGGTGTGGGCGGCGTGGATGCCGCCGGACAGGATGGTCTGCAGGCGGTCGGAGATGTTCGTGTAGTCGTCGAAGCCGAGGACGCCGTCGGCCTCGGGCAGCGCCTCGGCCAGCTCCTTGCCGTACCGCTCGGCCATGCAGCCCACCGCCACGACGGCCTGGGTTCTGCCGTGGCCCTTGAGGTCGTTGGCCTCCAGCAGCGCGTCGACGGAGTCCTTCTTGGCGGCCTCCACGAAGCCACAGGTGTTGACCACGGCGACGTCGGCGTCCGCGGCGTCCTCGACGAGCTGCCAGCCGTCCGCCTCCAAACGGCCTGCGAGCTCCTCGGAATCCACCTCGTTACGGGCGCAGCCGAGAGTGACGAGTGCGACGGTACGGCGTTCAGGCATGGGCTCAAGACTACTTTGTCTCACTGACAGCCCACGTCGACGGGGTTGGCCGATTGTGGCCGACTCCGTCACACCTCCGCCCGCCGGGGCCCTCGTCAGCCCGCCACCGGGTCGCCCTTCGTGTAGGTGAGGCGCTCGACCGCGCCGGGCCGGAAGTTGTCGTCGATCTTCTTGCCGTTGACGTACAGCTCGATCGCACCGGCGTCGCCGAGGATCAGGTTGATCTTGGAGCTGTCCTGGAAGGTCTTGGACTCGCCCTTCTTCAGCAGCCCGTCGAAGAGCATCCGGCCGTTGTGGTCCTTGGCCGAGATCCAGCTGCGGCCGTTGGGCGCGCTGACCTGGACGGTGACCTTGTCCTGGGGCGCGGCGGCGATGGCGCTGTCGGAGGGCTCGCCGGTCGGCGCCGCGGGCTTCTCCTTCTTGGGCGTGGGTGAGGCGGACTTGCCGGGGGTGGGCTCCTGGCCCTCGGCGACCTGGGACTTCGCGTCACCGGCGTCTCCGCCGCCCTTGAACGCGGTGAACCCGACGAACCCGATCACCACGACGATCGCGGCGACCATCGCGGCGGTCCAGTTCGGGCCGCGCCGCTCGGGCCGGATCCGCTCCGCCTCGAACAGGGGTGCGGCGGGGGTGGGCGCGGGCCGGCCGCCGTGCTCGGCGTCGTACTGGGCGATCAGCGGCTCGGGATCGAGGTGGACGGCCCGGGCCAGCGTGCGGATGTGCCCGCGGGCGTACACGTCGCCGCCGCAGGGGGCGAAGTCGTCCGCCTCGATGGCGTGCACGATGGCGATCCGGACACGAGTGGCACGGCTGACGTCGTCCACGGTGAGCCCGGCCGCGATCCGCGCCTGCTGCAGCGCGCGGCCCACGGTGGGTCGGGCTTCCTGGGACTCGTCTCGGAACGGACGCTCGTCTTCAGGGGAGTTGCCGAGGGACACGGGGGCGCCTTTCGAGCGTGTAGCCGCCTGTGCTGGAAGCTCAGTCTAGGGGGGTGACGAAAGGGTAGGACAACCGGACGGTAGGACATTTGTGCGCCATCGGAATGGCCGGACAATCCGATGGTTTGACAGGCTGGTACCCCATGATGGGACGCCTACCTGTCCTTTCGCTCAACTGGACGTACGACAAAGGGAAACGGTTGCCCGCCGCCCGCTAACGGGTGGGTCACGGCGATCCCGCCACCCGGCGTAAACCGCGTCCGCCGAACGGCCCTTCGCCGCTCACCCCTCCGACTCCCCGCGGATCATGGCGAGCACGCCGTCCAGCTCGTCGGGCTTCACCAGCACGTCACGCGCCTTGGAGCCCTCGCTCGGCCCCACGATGTTGCGGGACTCCATGAGGTCCATCAGCCGGCCGGCCTTGGCGAAGCCGACGCGCAGCTTGCGCTGGAGCATGGACGTCGAGCCGAACTGCGTGGAGACGACCAGCTCGGCGGCCTGGCACAGCAGGTCGAGGTCGTCGCCGATGTCCTCGTCGATCTCCTTCTTCTGCTTGGCGCCCACGGTGACGTCGTCCCGGAAGACCGGCGCCATCTGCTCCTTGCAGTGCCGGACGACGGCCGCGACCTCCTCCTCGGTCACGAACGCGCCCTGCATGCGCGTCGGCTTGTTCGCACCCATCGGGAGGAACAGGCCGTCGCCCTTGCCGATCAGCTTCTCGGCGCCGGGCTGATCGAGGATGACCCGGGAGTCGGCCAGTGAGGAGGTGGCGAACGCCAGCCGGGAGGGCACGTTGGCCTTGATCAGGCCGGTGACCACGTCGACCGACGGGCGCTGGGTGGCGAGGACCAGGTGGATGCCGGCCGCGCGCGCGAGCTGGGTGATGCGCACGATCGCGTCCTCGACGTCCCGTGGGGCGACCATCATGAGGTCGGCCAGCTCGTCCACGATCACCAGCAGGTACGGGTACGGCTGCAGCTCGCGCTCGCTGCCCTCGGGCGGCTTGACCTTGCCCTCGCGCACCGCGCGGTTGAAGTCGTCGATGTGCCGGTACCCGTAGGCGGCCAGGTCGTCGTACCGCAGGTCCATCTCGCGGACCACCCACTGCAGGGCCTCGGCGGCCCGCTTGGGGTTGGTGATGATCGGCGTGATCAGGTGCGGGATGCCCTCGTAGGCGGTCAGCTCCACGCGCTTGGGGTCGACCAGGATCATCCGGACGTCCTCCGGGGTCGCCCGCATCATGACCGAGGTGATCAGGCAGTTGATGCAGGACGACTTGCCGGAGCCGGTGGCGCCGGCGACCAGCATGTGCGGCATCTTCGCCAGCGAGTGCATGACGTACCCGCCCTCGACGTCCTTGCCGAAGGCGACCAGCATCGGGTCGTCGTCCTCGGCGGACTCCGCGAGCCGCAGGACGTCACCGAGGTTGACCATCTCCCGGTCGGTGTTCGGGATCTCGATGCCGACCGCGGACTTGCCGGGGATCGGGCTGATGATCCGCACGTCCGGGCTGGCCACCGCGTACGCGATGTTCTTGGTCAGCGCGGTGATCCGCTCGACCTTCACGGCGGGGCCGAGTTCGACCTCGTAACGGGTGACCGTCGGACCGCGGGTGAAGCCGGTGACGCGCGCGTCGACCTTGAACTCCGTGAAGACCTGGGTGAGCGAGGCGACGACGGCGTCGTTGGCCGCGCTGCGGGCCTTGCCGGGGCCGCCGCGCTGGAGCAGGTCCAGGGAGGGCAGCGCGTAGGTGATGTCGCCGGACAGCTGGAGCTGCTCCGCGCGCGCGGGCAGCTCGCGGGGTACCTCCGGGGCCTTCTTGGTCAGGTCCGGGACGGATCCGGTGGTCAGCTTCTCCTGCTTGGGGCGGGCCGCCGGGACCGGCGCGGGAGCGGGAGCGGGTTCGGCGGCGGGCGCCGGCGCGGGCACCGGGGTGGTGTCCTCGCGCTCGCCGGCGCTGACGCCCTGGGTGAGGTCGGCGACGAGCGGGGACGGCGGCATGCCGTGCAGGACGGC